>JAJQAT010000172.1 GCA_021203665.1 Bacillota bacterium | reverse complement strand
GAGTTCCGCGCAAGAGCCGATGAAACGGCATTGTCGCTCACCCGAAGCTCCGAGAATTGGACGGCGTTCCTAACAACTGCGGCGCGGCTATACAAGTACCCATATCACGAACAGCTTATGATTTATTCACAGCGTCCCGACGCTACAGCCTGCGCCGAGTACGATGTATGGAATAAGCGGATGGGACGCTATGTTAAGCGCGGTTCAAAGGGTATTATGCTTGCGGGTGAACAGGGCACGAGGTATGTGTTTGATGTATCGGACACCGGCACACGCGAACGCAGTCGCCCGTTTAAGCTGTGGGAGTATTCGGAGGAATACGACAGCGCACTGCAAGCTATGTTTTCCGAACAATACGGAGCCGACGGCAGTATGCTTTTCAATATGGTACACGACGCGGCATACAAGTCGGCGTTGGAGGTTTGGTCGGATAACAGAAGAAATGTTGTCAACAGCGTTGCAAATTCTTTTTTGGAGGGGTATGATGGATATAACATCAGAGTTAAATTCATTGACGCTGTGACCGTAAGCACAACGTACTCAGTCTTATCAAGGTGCGGTATTGACTCGAATGAATACCTTGAGCCGGAGGATTTTCAGTCGATATTCGATTTCAATACGGTGGATACAATATCGGAGCTTGGCGCGGCTGTCAGCGGAATTAACCAGGATATTTTAAGAAGTATAGAGGTAACGGTAAGAAATTATGAGCGAGTGAAACTCGCGGAAAGGACAGAGAATTATGACAGAGTTAGAGTACACGAAGAACGGGGATTACTACATCCCGAACCTGACTTATCCCGAAACGAAGCCGACATACGGCAAGTACGGGATGATGAGGGAGGATTACCTCAAGAACCACAACAGCGGATTGTGGAACAGGCTGATACTCCACGGGGAGCTGACGGAACATCTGAACGAGATAGACAGGACGGCGAGAGAGCGGATAGACGCGATGATGCCGAATCTGACGGAAGCCGCGGGAGTGACCGAGGAGCTGAAAGCGGCAGACCCGCTGAAATGGGTGGGTTTGATGAACAACTGCAAAGCACAAGCGGAGGAAATCGTGTTGAGCGAACTGGTGTACAATTAAGCCTGTTCCCGACCGAGGACGAGCAAATATCAATGATAGATGAAGCGGAGAGCGAACAGCCCTTCGCTTTTTCTGTATCCGAAACCGATTTTGAAAATCTGCTGCGCGTAGGCTCAAACACAAGCGATGCAAGAAAACAAATTATAACCGAGTTCAGCAAAAACAAAGGCTTGGAAAGCAACATCGAATTTCTAAAAGGCATATATCACGGTGGATATGGAATTAAGGGTGAGATTGATGATTTTTCGGCGTGGTACTCCGAGGATGGTATCCGCATAAATCGCGGAAGTGCGGCGAGGTATTCACCCAATGCGCAAACATATTCTTGGGCGGAAGCCGCAGAAAAGATAGAACAAATGCTTTCAAGCGGCACATTTGCAAGCAATGTGGAGCTTGACGAAGCGGCGGGATTTGAAAGACAGCAAATATCGCAAAAGCTGTGGTTTTTGTCTCACGACTTGAGTGACGAAGCACGGGAACAGGGATATTTATCGGAATTGAAAAAGAACAGGCATACTGATTTTCCTAACGAAACGGCGGATATTGCCGAAAAATTAAAGTCAACGGATTTCTGTAACACAGTTTCTGCCGAACTTGAAACACTTATAAACGACTACGAAACAGATAAAAGCCTAATTCGTTTTAAATATCACAAGCCGAAAGAGCTGCTTCAAGCAATAAACGAGCTGTCGGTTGAGAGAACCGCATATACCTCAGAGCTTGCGGAGGTGCCGTCCGTTATTCCCTTTATAACCGATGATGAAATAAACGATTGCCTAATGGGTGGGAGCAGTATTGAGGGCGGCAAAGGTCGGATATATGAATATTTTTCCGAAAATCATTCACCGAAAGAAAAGATAGATTTTCTCAAAGATGAATACGGCACGGGCGGTCACTCACACGCACTTTCACACTCTGACGACAGCTTTGAGGATCATAGCGGTAAGGGCATTAAATTCACAAAAGGCGATTGCACACCAATCGAAATGAGTTGGAACAGCGTTTCAAAAAGGATTTCCGAGTTAATACGCACCGACAAATATTTCACTCCCGAAGCCAAAGAACGGTACGAGGAAAGCAAGCGAATTAAGCAATTAAACAATTTTCATCAGGAATATTTCAGAGTAAAAAACGAGCATCCGACCGACATTGTGTTGTTTCAATTGGGTGATTTCTTTGAAATGTTAGGCGACGATGCAAAAATTGCCGCAGGAATTTTGGATATACACACAACGAGCCGACAAATAGAGGGCGCGGGCAAAACCGACATATGCGGTATACCCGCATTTATTCTTGAAAGCGATGTTGAGAAGCTGCGCGAAATGTTTCCTGTAACCATATCGGCGATTGACGCTCAAACGAATGAGAGAACGACTTATTCTATGCCGAAGATAATGTCGGAAGCTGAGAGGGCAATTATCGAAAAGACCGAAATAACGCAGGAGGATATAGAGGGTGCTGTACAAAGTTGGAACGGCAATGTAGAGAGCAAACAGCGCGTAAACGCATATATGCTTGAACACGGCAGAGAGCGCGGCACAGCGGCTTGGCTTGCGAACGAATACGGCAATAATGCCGATGCCCTTACTGTATCGTTTGCCGATTTGGAACCCGTACAGGTACCGTGGACAAGGGTACAGCGTATGCTCATTCAAATGGTAAATGAGGACATTTTTCTTGCCGATAACGAGCGTGAGCCGGAGGAAAGCCTTGTATTCGAGGAAATGACCGATGAGGACAAAGAGAACTTTATGCAAGCCATAGATATGGCAAGGGATTACGGCGAAGATATTTCCGATGAGGATGAGCTGCTTTTTCAAAGGATTTTAGAGGAACGCGAAAACGCGCACGAAAACACACCGGAAGTCGCGGACAAACCCGGCGAACAAGCCGACATATCCGAACCTGTTTCCGATATTGAAGCTATTGGAACTCCGTCAGATGATACAACCGCAGTGGAAACCGCTGATATTACAGCGGACACAGCAGATAACGTCGAACCCGTAAATTACGAGCAATACATCGGCAGAGAAATAGAGCTTGACGACCGCAGATTTGTTGTGGAGCATATAAACGACCTGTTTAACACCGTCGAGTTACGTGATGTGACATTTCAAAACGGAACAGGATTCCCGATATTCCGAACAGAAAGTCTTGATTGGTTAAGCCGAGTAATGGAGCTGCAAGAACAGCGGAATGAGCCTATACAAACGGAAACTGTAGCTGTATATCCTGCCGAGGAAAACAATATGCCGTATGATATTGTTATCGAGCGTATTCCCGCAAGCGCGCCTACTCCCGAAATCGGTAATTTCCGCATAACCGATGATGATTTGGGTGTAGGCGGCGCAAAGACAAAATTTCGCGCCAATATGGACGCGATACACCTTTTAAAAACGCTTGAAGCAGAGGGACGGCAGGCAACCGAGGAGGAACAGGAAGTACTTTCAAAATACGTCGGTTGGGGCAGTCTGCCTGACGCGTTTGACGGTGAAAAAGAAACTTGGAGCAATGAATTTACAGAGTTAAAAGAAGCTCTTACTCCCGATGAATACCGCGCGGCGCGAAGCTCCGTATTAAATGCGCATTACACAAGTCCAACAGTTATACGTGCAATGTACGAAGCAATAGAGAATATGGGATTTGTCAAAGGCAATATCCTTGAGCCGTCAATGGGTGTCGGAAACTTTTTCGGTATGCTGCCCGAAAGTATGTCGGAGAGTAATCTTTACGGAGTTGAGCTTGACAGTCTGACAGGCAGAATAGCAAAGCAGCTTTACCCTAAAGCCGATATTACAATCGCAGGATTTGAAACAACCGACAGACGCGACTTTTACGATTTGGCGGTCGGAAACGTACCGTTTGGAAATTATCGCGTTGATGATAAGGCATATAACAAGTTAGGCTTTCCTATTCACGACTATTTCATTGCAAAAGCGATTGACCAGGTAAGACCGGGCGGGATTATAGCTGTTGTGACAAGTCGATATACGCTTGATAAGCAGTCACCCGAAGCAAGGAAATATTTTGCACAAAGAGCGGAGCTGTTGGGTGCGATAAGACTTCCGAATAATGCGTTTAGGGCAAACGCGGGAACGGGCGTTGTGTCGGATATACTTTTCTTTCAGAAGCGTGAAGCTCCGATTGATATTACTCCTACTTGGGTGCATTTGGGTATGAACAGAGACGGGTTTTCAATCAACAGCTACTTTATCGGCAATCCCGAAATGGTGCTTGGTCGTATGTCCTCCGAGAGTACGCAGTATGCGCGTGAGGATTTTACGGTAGTACCTTTCGAGGACATGACCCTTGAAGAACAGCTTAAAGACGCGATTAAAAACATTCACGGAACATATACCGAAGCCGAGCTTGACGATGTCGCGGACGAGAGAACGGAGGACGTTATCCCCGCAGACCCGAACGTTAAAAACTATTCGTTTACCGTGGTGAATGACGAAGTGTATTTCAGACGCAACTCTATTATGGTAAAATCAGACGCAAACGCAACGGCAATAGAACGAATTAAGGGTATGGTTGCGCTCTGCGACTGTGTGGATGAACTTATCGAAAAGCAAATGGACGCGGAAATTCCCGACAGCGAAATCACCGCAACACAGGAAAAACTCAATTCCTTGTACGACAATTATGTTGCCAAATACGGCATACTAAACAGCCGAGCTAATGCTATGGCGTTTTCGGACGACAGCTCATATTATCTTCTTTGCTCGCTTGAAACAGTTGACGAGGACAGACAGCACGCCGAAAAAGCGGATATGTTCACCAAAAGAACAATAAAACCGCATAAAGTCGTTACCTCGGTTGACACAGCTTCCGAATCGCTCGCGTTGTCCATAGGCGAAAAAGCACGCGTGGATATGTCGTATATGTCGGAGCTTACAGGCAAGACCGAATATGAGCTTTTCTCTGACCTTACGGGCGTTGTGTTTAAAGAAATAGCAGACGATGGCAGCTATACCTACCAAACTGCCGACGAGTTTTTGTCGGGCAATGTACGTAAGAAATTAGCGCGCTATGAGGATATGCTTGGGATAGTCGAGGGGACAGATGAGGAACAGACGGTTTTGTTCAATATCGAAGCACTGCAAGCCGCGCAGCCGAAAGATTTGGACGCGTCCGAAATTGAGGTGCGGCTCGGCGCGACTTGGATTGATAAGGACTACATCAAACAGTTTATGTGGGAGACATTCGATATGCCCTACTATTTACAGAGAACTGTTGAGCTTAACTATTCCTCCTACACCGCCGAATGGAATATTAAGAATAAAAATTCCGCAAGCTACAGCGATGTAAACATATATATGACCTACGGCACGGAACGGGCGAACGCGTTTAAGATACTTGAGGATACGCTGAATTTGCGCGATGTTCGTATCTATGACACCGTAACCGACCCCGACGGAAAAGAGCGCAGAGTGCTAAACTCAAAGGAAACCACACTTGCGCAGCAGAAGCAGCAGGCAATCAAGGACGCGTTTCGCGATTGGATTTGGAAAGACCCGAACAGACGGCAGGAGCTTGTAAAGCGGTATAATGAGATATTCAATTCCAATCGCCCGAGAGAATACGACGGCAGTCACTTATCGTTTGCCGGAATGAATCCCGAAATTACACTGAAAGAACATCAGTTAAACGCCGTCGCTCATATCCTCTACGGCGGCAATACACTTTTAGCGCACGAGGTTGGCGCGGGCAAAACCTTTGAAATGGTCGCGGCAGCAATGGAGAGCAAACGGCTCGGATTGTGTCAGAAATCACTTTTTGTTGTGCCGAACCATTTGACGGAGCAATGGGCTTCGGAATTTCTGCGTCTTTATCCATCAGCCAACATTCTTGCGGCAACGAAAAAGGACTTTGAGCCGCATAACCGCAAGAAATTCTGTGCAAGAATTGCCACCGGCGATTATGATGCCGTAATTATCGGTCACAGCCAGTTTGAGCGTATTCCCGTATCGCGTGAGCGGCAAGAACGCTTGCTTCGTGAGCAGATTGACGAGATTGAGGACGGCATTATCGAGTTAAAAGCCAGTCACGCAGAAAATTTCACGATAAAGAGCTTGGAGCGAACACGGAAAGGACTTGAAGCACGGTTAAAGAAGCTGCAAGCAACCGAGAAAAAGGACGATGTAATCAACTTTGAACAGCTTGGAGTGGATAGACTGTTCGTAGATGAAGCACACGCATTTAAAAACCTCTTCCTCTACACCAAAATGCGCAATGTCGCGGGACTTTCCACCTCAGACGCGCAAAAATCATCGGATATGTACTTGAAATGCCGATACATTGACGAAATGACCGGCAGTAAGGGTGTGGTTTTCGCGACAGGCACACCTGTTTCAAACTCAATGACCGAACTCTATACGATGATGAGATATTTACAGCACGATACCATTCAAGAAAAAGGACTTTCTCACTTTGACTGTTGGGCATCAACGTTCGGCGAAACCACAACGGCAATCGAGCTTGCGCCGGAGAGAACGGGATACCGCGCTCGAACACGTTTTGCGAAATTCTTTAATCTACCGGAGCTTATGACGCTCTTTAAAGAAACCGCGGACATAAAAACAAAAGACCAATTGGATTTACCCACTCCAAACGCTGAGTACCACAATGTAGTGGCACAGCCTACGGAAATCCAAAAGGCAATGGTGCAGGAGTTGTCGGAGCGAGCCGCAAAGGTACATTCCGGTTCGGTTGACGCGAGTGTAGATAATATGCTTAAAATCACGTCGGACGGCAGAAAATTAGGTCTTGACCAACGTGTAATCAATCCCGATTTGCCCGACGACCCGCAGAGCAAGGTTAATATGTGTGTTGATAATATTTTTAAGATTTGGGAGGACGGAACGGACGATAAGCTGACACAGCTTGTATTCTGTGATTTGTCCACTCCTAAGAATGTGCAAACAGCCAAACGCGCCGCAAAAGCAGCGGGCGGCAACATAGACAGCCCTGAAATACACGCGCTTATGCAGGACAATGAGATTGTTGAGGATACAAAACAATTTACAGTGTATGATGATATTCGTGACAAGCTTGTAAGCCGCGGTATTCCACGCGAGGAAATAGCGTTCATTCACGAAGCTAATACAGAGGTGCGCAAAAAGGAATTATATGCTAAAGTCAGAAGCGGACAGGTGCGTGTCTTAATGGGTTCAACGTTCAAGATGGGGGCGGGAATGAATGTGCAGGACAGGCTTGTCGCGCTTCACGACCTCGATTGTCCCTGGCGACCGGGCGATTTGGAGCAGAGAAGCGGCAGAATAATCCGACAGGGCAATAAAAATGAAACGGTGCATATCTACAGATATGTTACGGAATCCACATTTGACGCTTACCTGTGGCAGACTATTGAGAATAAACAGAAGTTTATATCGCAGATTATGACGAGTAAATCACCCGTAAGAAGTTGTGAGGACATCGACGAAACAGCACTTTCTTATGCCGAGATAAAGGCACTTTGCGCGGGAGATGAACGCATAAAAGAAAAGATGGACTTGGATATTGATGTAGCAAGATTAAAGCTTATGAAAGCGAATCATCAAAGTCAGCAATACCGTTTGGAGGATAATCTGTTAAAGCACTTTCCCGAACAGATAGAGCAGAACAAAGGCTATATTGAGGGATTTAAACAGGATTTGAAAACACTCGCCGAGCATCCTCATCCGCAGGACGGCTTTGCGGGAATGACGGTGAGGAATGATTTTTTAGCCGATAAGGAAAACGCGGGAGCCGCGCTTGTGGACGCTTTTAAGGAGGTAAAAGGACTTGACCCTGTTCCGATAGGTGAATACCGAGGATTTAAGATGTCGCTCACATTGGAGGACTTCGGTAAGGAATACGCGCTGACACTCAAAGGCAAAATGACGCACGAGGTAACACTCGGCAAAGACCCGCGCGGTAATTTGACGAGAATAGATAATGCCTTGAACGGCATAGAAAAGCGGCTTAACACCGTAACCGAACGGCTTGACAATTTATACGCGCAGGTCGAAAACGCAAAAGCGGAGCTTGGCAAACCGTTTCCGCAGGAGGAGGAATTAAAAACCAAATCCGCACGGCTTGCGGAGCTTAACGCGGAGCTGAATATCGACGAAAGAACGCCTATGGAACAAGCGATAGATAATGTATCGCAGGAGCGCGGCGAAGCTTCGAGAGAGCATATCGCAAAATCGGAAAAACCGTCGCTTGCGGGAAAGCCATCTCTTTTGGAAAAGCTGAAAAGACCACTGCCGGATAATAAGGCGGTCGAAACAAAAACCAATGAATTGGAGGTATGATAAATGAGGAATATACCCATCTATGATAAAACAGCAGAATATGCAATCGAACACAATGAGATTGCAGAATACAAAGCGTCTAATAAGGCTAATATTGCCTGTAAACAAGCGGTCACGGAGGCAATCAATAAAAACTATCGTGATTATATTTGTGATACGGATACGGCGTTAAAGGAGCTTAAAGAAAACTTCTCTTTAGAGCGTATCGCAGTTGTTACAGCAGTGACTATCCGCCCAAAGGATTGGGACTTGAGGTATTCGCAGAAAAACAAGGAATGGGCGAAATCGTTCCCGTTCCCCGACAATATAGATGAATGGGGACGCAACAGAAATGTTAATTTTTCGCTTACACAGGTTCATCCGGGACTGGTTAATTTATTTGCCGACAGCGTCAGAAAAGAGCTTGACTTGGAAAAGACCGCACCGACGAAAAAGCCGTCGCTTTTGGAAAAGCTCAATAAACCGCTGCCGGATAAAAAGTCGGCAGAAACGAAAGCCGACAGATTGGAGGAAAGATAAATGAAGAACACACCCGTTTATGATAAAACAGTATCATACGCAAGAGAACACAACGAGCTTGAAGCATTCAGGACATCGAAGCGGGAGAATATAGCCTGCAAAAACGCTGTTACGGACGCAATTAGGCGTAATTATGACGGTTCTCATATCAACACGAAACAGGCGTTAAAAGAGCTTAAAGAGGTCTTCTCGCTTGAACGTATCGCGGTTGTTACGGCAGTGACCATTCGTCCCCGAGATTGGGATGCCCGAATATCACAAGAGAACAAGGATTGGTCAAAGTCGTTTCCGTTCCCTGACGGTTTTGACAGTTGGGGCTATGACAGGAACAGCGAGTTTATAGTTTCGGAAATACATCCGGGACTTATGAACCTGTTCGCCAATGCAGTTAGAAAAGAGCTTGATTTAGAAAAAGCTGCTCCCGCAAAGAAATCATCACTTGTTGAAAAGCTCAATCGCCCATTACCGCCAAAAGCGGATAAAACCGCAAAATCCAAAGAACAGGAGCTGTGATTATGAAGAAAACAAAGGAAATCTGCATATGGGTTTCGGAGGACGAAAAGGCGCAAATACAAGAAAAGATGAACGCTTGTCATATGACAAATATGAGCGCGTACATCTTGAAAATGGCGATTGACGGTATGATTATAAACCTCGATATGCCGGAGCTAAAGGAAATATCGTCTTTGCTCCGTTACAACGGAAACAACATCAATCAAATTGCCAAACGCTTAAATTCAGGACTTCCCGCATATGCGTCCGACATTGCCGACATCAAGGAAAAGCAGGCGCGGATAACGGAAATGGTCAGAGAGATTTATTTGAAATTAGCAAAATTATGATTTCGGAAAAATTATTTTTTTCTGAAACTATATTTTTAGTGCGGCAGGGACTTTGACAGCCTTGCCGTTTTACATAGAATGTTGTAAAATATATATATAGAACAAAGAAAGGTCGTGACGAATATGAAAAAGGTTCTGAAAATATTTTTGGGAATTATCCTATCCCCTGTAATGCTCCTGATGTGGGTTGTGATAAAAATAGGTGTTCTCATAACCTACGTTTCGGGATTGGCACTCGGATTGATAAGCGTAATATTCGCTTTAATAGGTGCGGCGTACTTCCTCACAGGCTCAACTTCAAACGGAATTATCGGATTGGTTATAGCATATCTTATCAGCCCTTACGGAATACCGATGTTCGCTATAATGGCATTGGGCGGCGTTCAGAGAATAAGAGAAAATATACGGTGCGCGATTTACGAGTAAATTAACTTTAGACCAACTTGGTCTGAAGTTGAAAATATATAAAGAAAAGAGGTTTTCATAATGAAAAAGCTATCAAAAATCATCGTAACAATGTTATTGGCAGGAACGGTTTCGCAGACGGCGTTTGCCGCGGAAATACCGATTGAGTCCGCACCGTGTAACGCGACACAGGAGAGTATCGCGATTGTCGAGGAGCTTATCGCGGACGAGCTTGCGGAAATCGAAAACGGCGGCGGTTTCCAAACCGCTTGGGCAAAGGCAAGTGGTGATATTCGTAATGCGGTAATCAACGGGGAAACGAACGGTTACGGATACGGTTTGCTCGCGAGTATCGCACGAAACTCACTTCTGCAATGTCGTGATATGTATTTGCGTCCCGATTATTACGCGGAGCAAAACGAAGCGGTGTACAATCTCATCGCAGACTTAATTGTCGAGGTTCAAAACGGCGGCGATTACGGCAAAGCATTGGATGAGGCGTACACGCGAATACTTCAATCAGGCAATCCGAGCTATGAGCCGGTTACGGACACGGACAAAATTTACTTGGATGTTCCGGCGGTGGATATGGTGAAGTTTTCAAGAGCGAGAAAGTTTCTTCTTGAAGCAATACAGTAACCAATACATATTAACAGATTTCGGGCGGCAGCGATGCCGTCCTTTTTCTTTTTGGACGAAAGGAGGATTTTTTATGGCAGCCACAAGGGTAATAACAATGCACATCAACAAAGGTAAAACGGTGGCTCAATGCCTTGCTGATAGAACGGACTATGCAATGAACCCCGATAAAACCGACAACGGACAGCTTGTATCATCTTACGAATGTAACCCCGATACCGTTGACGCGGAATTTGCGTTATCGAAGCGCGAGTATTTTAAGATAACGGGCAGAAAGCCGGAGGGAGATATTATCGCGTATCAGGTGCGCCAATCATTTAAGCCGGGAGAAATTACGCCGGAGGAAGCGAATGCGGTAGGCTATGAATTTGCAAAACGCTTTACCAAGGGCAATCACGCTTTTATCGTTTGTACGCATATCGACAAGAAGCACATTCATAATCATATCATTTGGAACTCAACCACGCTTGACTGTACTCGCAAATTTCGCGATTTTTGGGGAATGGCAAAGGTAGTGCGGATGTTAAGCGACATAATTTGCTTTAAACACGGCTTGTCGATTATTGAACACCCAAAGCGACACGGAAAAAGCTACAACAGTTGGCTCGGCGATAACAAGGAAAAATCAAACCGTGATTATTTGATAGAAGCGATAGACAAGGCATTGGCGCAAAAGCCGAAAAGCTATGATGAGTTTTTCGCATCATTGAAGCAGGACGGCTACACCGTTGTAAAGGGCAAACATCTCACCTTTTCACACCCTCGGCAAAAGCAAAATATCCGTGTTCGCTCTTTGGGCGACGGATATTCCGAGCGAGATATTCAAGCTGTTATTTTAGGGAATAAGGTTCATTCGCCCAAGAATAAAAAACACCGATATGAGAAAGCCAACCTTCTATCGGATATTGAAAAAATGATAAACTCCGATAAGGGCGCGGCGTATGAAAACTGGGCAAAGAAATTCAGCGCAAAGCAGATTGCCAAGAGTATTATCTATCTAAAGGAACACGATTTTGCTAATTACGATGAGTTTGCAGAAGCGGTAAATGACAAAAATCAACTTTGTGCCAGGATGGCACAAAGTATAAAGGACGCAGAAACACGCTTATCCGAGATTGCCGTTTTGAAAAAGCATATTATCAACTATTCCAAGACAAAAGACATTTATGTCGGCTACCGAAAAAGCGGATATTCAAAAAAATACCTTGTCGAACACGAAGCCGATATTGTAATTCATAAGGCGGCGAAAAAGGCATTTGACGAGCTGAAGCTTGATAAGCTGCCGTCAATTAAAGCTTTAAACAAGGAATACGCCGAGCTGCTGTCCGAGAAAAAGGCGAATTACGCCGAATACTCCGCTTTGAAAAAAGAGGTTCGCGAAATGCTCCTGCATAAGCAAAATTACGAATATATCCTCGGCATAGAAAATGATAAATCCGAAAAGCCGGAACAAAAGCGAAGCGTAGAAAAATAGCACCGCAGGTGCGTAGCTCGAAGATGAAAATCTGAGTTCTAAGGGTTTGGGAAATCGTCCCAACAAGCATAATCTATTTAGATTAGCACTGCTTGCCCCAACATGACATCTGGGGTAAAACCGCTTGAAACGGCTTGAAATCAAGCCGTTTCAGCGTCAATAATCAGTGATAACATTCTAATTAAAGGTTCAATTGGTGATAACAATTTTCAACACATATGCGTTTATTCGCTCAACACTCGACAGAGCTTTTTACAAAATGCTATACCGAAGTGCCTAATAAGCTTTGGCTTCCTCGCACTGAAATATCTATCGTACATCATCGTGTTAATTTGCTCCAATGCTTTGTTTGCATCTGCATCCAAATCGTCCTCATTGTGTGAATACTTTACCTCAATGATGTAAGCTTGCTTGGTGCGCAAATTGTACGCAAGAATATCCGCGCGTCCGTTGCCTGCTTCGCGGTTGGATTTTACCTCCCAGCCTTTCCTTGTGTTCAGTATGCCGATTAAAATTCCGTGATAGAACGTTTCCTTATCCTCGTAATTTCCGCCGTCAAGATAGCTTATTGACTCACCGAGCAGAAAATTCAGGAAATCTTCCATTCTCTCGGCATCTCCTGCGGCAAATGCCGTGAAAAATTCCGTCAGACTATCCTCATCACCCGTAATCTTTTCGGCGAACCATTCGTCTATTTTCTTTATAAAAATATTTTTCATTTCGCGATTGGGAATACAGAGGTCGTAGCTGTCATCATCATGGTATCCGCGCTGCGTTAAATATCCTGTCGTGAAAAGAACACTCCAAATATTATCTATGGTCGAAGTCATATCCTTATAGGTTAATTCTTCTTCAAGTGTCTTTCTGACGGTTTCGCCGTTTATCAGCGCGGCGATTTGCTCACGCGTTTGAGTATCCGCCATTTCCGCAAATTCTTTGATAATACCGTTTTCGCTCACGTTTGCCCAGTAATTTCTCGGCTTTTTGTTTTTATTGGTCATAAGTTGGTCGCAATAATTTATTACATCCCACGGACAATAAATGCCGATTTGTCCGATTTGATAACCATCGTACCAATCTCTCGTTGTTTCGTAATAGTCGCTAAGCCCGAGATATTCGAGAAGCGCACGAACCTCCTTATCGGTAAAACCAAATCTTTCATCACATCGGTCGTCTAACATCGTGTATATTTTCGGATTATTCAAATCCGAAAATATGCTTTCCTTAGACACGCGCATACATCCCGTAAGTACGGCAAAAAACAACGACTCGTTTGACTTCAGAGCATAGCCGAACAATTGGCGTATCAGCTTTACCATATCGTCATAGTAACCGTTTTCGTAAGCCTTTTGCAGCGGTGCGTCATATTCGTCAATTAGGATTATGACCTCTTTGCCGTAATGCTTATAGAGAAATCGTGACAAGGTTCTTAATGAGCTGTCCAATCCATTTTTGTAATTGATAATGTCGAGTAGCTTATTTTTATCCCATTCAGCCAACTTATCGCTCTGTAATAAGTATGAGAATCTACTTGCTTCCTCACTGATTATATCCCAAACATTATTTTTCGCTTCATCGAAAGTTGCACCGGTCACTTGTTTCAACGAAACAGAAACTACAGGAAACTGTCCCATATATTTCTCGCAAAGCTCAGTTTCTTTTGAGATTTCCAAACCGTCAAACAGAGTTTTATCAGTGCAAATCTCAAAGAAGTATTTGAGCATACTCATGTTCATACTTTTACCGAATCGGCGTGGGCGCGTGAAAAGATTAACCAAGCCCCAATTTTCCAAAAGCTCTTTTATCATTCCTGTTTTATCAACATAGTAAAAATCTTGTGTACGAAGTTTTGCAAAATCATCTATACCTATCGGCATTTGCTTAGTCGCCATAGCAGTCACCTCCGTGTGTTTCCGACACGATA
>JAJQAT010000115.1 GCA_021203665.1 Bacillota bacterium | reverse complement strand
TCAAAAGTTTTTTTAATTATTTTTATTTCCCCTCTTGACTTTTAATAGTTAGTCTCTCATTTTATTTTATAATTTGGTGCTTTGTCCTATTTTCCTAAATATCTATATTGACTAATTGATATTCACGGCTGCCCAAGCCTATCTTTTCGGCGTGCTCAAGCGTGTGAATACCGTTTCTCGATTCAATTCTTTCCTGCAACGCTCCGCTTTCACTGTCGTCGGTGTTGTAAACAATATCGACACACGCTTGATCGAGCGCAACGGGGTCGTATGAGGCAAGTATGCCTACATCGTGCATTTCGGGCTCCGCCGGATTTGAGTCACAGTCGCAGTCAACCGACAAATGGTTCATAACGCTTATGTATATGATACCGCCGTTTTCCTGTCTGTCGTTGTACACCGCCTGTGCCGCTTCAGCCATACATTCAAGAAATTGATCCTGCGTTCCGCCGCTCCAGCTTGTCGTGCTGTGTGCGCCCGAATGGATATATACCTTGCCCTCGCTTGACGCGACGCCTATGGAAGTGTTCTTTATCGCGCCGCCGAAGCCGCCCATCGCGTGACCCTTGAAATGCGAAAGCACTATCATAGAATCATAATTCTCATAATGACTGCCGACAATATCATATTCCAAATTCTCCGCCGCGTCGGAAACCGGAATTTGAATTGAGCCGTCCGCGTCCATAATGTCAACATCCGCGATTGCTGTAAATCCGTGATCCTCCGCCGTCTGCATATGCACGGCAGTTGACGCTCGCGAGCCGCCGTATGCGGTGTTGCACTCAACTATTGTTCCGTCAACCGACTGAACCAAATCCTTAATTAAATTCGGGTCAAGATAATTTGTGTTGCCCGCCTCGCCTGTGGAGAGCTTTATTGCAACATTGCCCTCCGGCTCAAAGCTGAGATAGCTGTAAATTTCTATTAAACCCTCCGAGCTTATATCGGACGTAAAGTAAACAACGGGGTCTTCCTCGTCATCCGTCCTATGCTCCAAGCCGTTAAGCACGGCAAGCTCTTCTCCGTTTGTCACTGCTGTGTCCTCCGTTTCTGTCGTTTCATCCGTTGCCGCCGCTTCATCGGCGGGAACTGTTATTGTTATAATCCGGTCGTCACCGTCCCAATCAACGCTGAAGCCGAAGCTCTCCGCGATAAATCTAATCGGTAGCATTGTTCGGTAGTTGATTATGACCGGCGCGACATCAAGCTCGTTTGCGGTATCGTTCAAATATGCGGTTGTGCTGTCAATTATAAGGCGGATTTCATCACCGCCGTATGTAAGCGCCGCCGTCCGCGTGTCCGCGTTCCATTCGACTGTGCCGCCGACCGCCTCGATTATCGCGCGAACCGGCACAAGCGTTCTGTCGCCCGCGATAATGGGCGCTGTTCCGCTGTCGTCTATCGACAATGTATCATCGCCGACTGTCATTTCGGGATTCTCAATTTGCAGTGTAATCACCGTTTCACCGTCCGCCGCAAACGCGTTATCGGTCTGCGTATTTAAAGCCACAATTCCCGTGAACGCAAGGCATACCATAGCGGCGGCAATGATAAACACTATTGTCTTTTTGATATTAGCTGTCATTTATAAGCCCCCTTTATTTCAATAGTTTTTAACGTCCTTAAGACGAAATGCCTTTTATTTATATCAATTTTCAATGACCGCCGCGTTTATCGCGCTTGTCGTGTTAAGAGTTCTCGGGAATCCGTTGTACGGCACGCACAAAAGCACCGCCGCAAGCATAGAATCTGCGCTGTTGCTCGCGTTTGCCGCGTCTTCCACAGCCGACGGAAATTCATCCGCGCGCGTTCCGTCTGCGGCAAGTACGGCTATGTCAATCAGCGTCTGAATTCGCTCATCGTCCGATGTCGGAACGGTTGATTCGTTTACAACCGCCTGCGCCGCCTCGGCTAATATTTCCTGCGTATCCGCGTCAAGGCTTGCGTCGATATATCCGTCCGCGTCGTCGGTCTTGTAATGCCACATCATATCGGTAAGCTCCTGCGCGTCGGTCGTGTAGCCGTTAATGCCTGCCGCCTCGGGAACAGCCTCGCCCGCCGTGCTGCCGCCGACTGCGCTGTCGTCGAGCGCGTTCACTATCGCAAGCGCTTCAAGAGTCTTTTCCTCGCCGTTGTATTTCTCATTCGCCAAAACAGCCGCACGAAGCATTGCGGAATTGTGTCCGACCCCTAAATTTGCTAAGGCATGGGAATTTACCTGTGGCGAGCATCCGCCGTTGCTTATAATCGTACAGAACGTGAGAAATTCGCGCGTGTTAAGGTCAAGTCCGGCTCTTGTATAGAAATCGCCGAAGCATATTCCCGATAAATACAGCGTTTGCAGCTTTGCCGCCGCCGTCATATCATCGGTTATCGCGCCAATCTGCGAGCCGAATAATTGACGCTGAACAGCAAGTCCCTCGTCGTAGCGGTTATCCTCGGTAACTCCCGCGCGGCTTTCCGTCGGAATATCTAAGTCAAGCGTTATTAAAGCATCGTCAACAGCGCTGAGCGCGTTTATCGCGCGGGTATAGCCGCAATACGGCGCGGCTTGGAATACCGCTTCTTTTATTTCGACAGCCGTTACGCCGTTCTCATACGCTTCATGGACCAAATCGGCAATCAAGCCGTAGTCCGCGTTCGCCGTCACCGCCGTTAAATTCGATAAATACCGCAGATTGGTGTCAAGATTTTCGTTTATGCAGTCCTCTTTTTCCGTGTCTGTCATAGTGTTTAACTCCTCCGTCAATTCGTTTGTATCGGTTGAATACGCGCCGCCGCTTACCGCGAACGCACTCATTCCCGCGGCAATCGCCGCCGCGGTGAGAATTGATATAATTTGTTTTTCATTGAAAGATACCTCCTCTTTACAGATTTCTATAATCCTCATCATCAACCGGCTCGCACCATTCGTTTGAGGTGTTCTCACCCGGAACCTCGACTGCGATATGACTGAAGTAGCTGTCCGCCTTTGCGCCGTGCCAATGCTTTACCTCGGGAGGAATAACGATTACCTTGCCCGGGACAAGGCTTACGGCCGCTTTGCCCTCCTCTTGATACCAGCCCGCGCCCGCAGTGCAGATAAGTATCTGACCGCCGCCGGATGTTGCGTGATGAATATGCCAATTATTGCGGCATCCGGGTTCAAATGTGACGTTCGCTAAAAACACCGGACATTCGCTCGGGTCGGTAAGCGGATTTAAAAATGAATTTCCGATAAAATACCGCGCAAATGCGGTATTCGCCTCACCCGTTCCGAATACGTTTGCCTTTTCAAATTCCTCTTTGCTTTGATACTTCATAATTTAAAAACTCCTTTCGCTTCATTATGTTTTCTTTTTACGTTCAGTCCATTCCAGCTTACCGGTTTTAACAGCCGTTTCATATGTGGAAATTTTATAGTTTAATACATCTATGGTTTCGTCAAGCTGTCTGCGCCGCTCCGTCAGCTCCTCGCGCTGCTTTGTCAGCAGCTTCAATCTGTCGGGAATTGTCACGTCGCCCATTTCATTAAGCTTCCGATATTTTACCAACACGTCAACCGTACATCCGGCGGCTCTCAAGCACATCGCAAGCTTGACCCACGCTATATCCGTTTCCCGATAATCTCTCGTTCCCGCCGCCGTTCGCGTAACGGGAGGAATCGCGCCGACGTGCTCGTAATACCGAAGCGTGTCGGAGGATATATTGTATTTTTCGCTTACTTCCTTTATGGTCACAGCTATCGCCTCCTATCTATATCATTAGTATAGCATTTGGAGTTCGCTCCAAGTCAATAGCCTTTCGGAAAATTTTTGAATGTTCACAATTTGTTCATACACTGCATATCACCGCCCTTGCGATAACGGCAATGCCGAAGCATATAACCGTCGCGCCGAGAACACGGTTTATTATCTCTATTTGCTTATCGGTAACGCGGTAGCGCAGAATGCCGAATACAGCCGATATAGTAAGCCACCATATAAGAGTTCCCGCGAATATTCCGCATATCAGGGAAATGCCTTGAACGGGAGTTTCCACACTGCCGACATTGAATATGGAAAAAGCGGTGATAAACGTCACAATCGTTGCGGGATTGGTTATCGCTATGCCGAATGACGAAGCAAATATCGCGGCGAGCCTTCCGCCGCCTGTGTTATTTGTTTTAAAGGTTTTGGGATTCCTTACCGCGGATATACCCATAATGATAACCATCGCTCCGCCGATTATGCTTATCGGGTATTGATATTTCAATAAAAAATCAGAAATAAAGGTCAGTGAGAAAACGCTGATACACGAGTAAAGCAAATCCGCCGCGGAGCATCCCAAACCCGATATAAGTCCCGCAAGAAAGCCGTATCCTATCGCACGGCGAACGGTCAGCGCGCCCACCGCGCCTATCGGCACGCCGAACACCAACCCTATCAAAATACCCTTAAGCATTCCGCACCACCAACGCTTTCTTGCCTGTTTTCGGGTCCGGCATAATACCGTCGGTGAATTTCACGTCAAAGCGAATATGTGAGAGCCTCTTTTTATCAAGTATCATCCGCACCTGCTTTAATAATTCCACTTTTACTCTTTCTCTTTTGGCACCGTCCGACACCTCCGCGAGTATTTCAAACGCGGAGCCTGAAATTTTGCGGAATTGATAATCCAAAAGTCCGTCAATGCAAAAGCCCTCGACCGCGAGCGGGTGAAGAAATTCTCTGCCGCCGCGCCCGTCATCAAACCACATAATATCCTCGTCGCGTCCTGCAATGCTTTCGGAGCGCGTGAACGGATAGCGTGTGTCGGGTGATTTCAGCACGAGCTTATCCGACAGGCGGTAGCGTATAAGCGGCTGGGCATAATTATAAAGCACCGTGAGGTACATATTCCCGTTTTCAACCTCTATAAGATTCATATCATCGAATAAATACATACCGTTAGAGCGTTCGTCCTCGACGCCCAGCGCGATTGATTCACTCGCTCCGTAAAAATTTATGACCTCCGCGCCGAACGCCTTATGTATATATTCCCTAAGTCCCGCGCCGAGCGGTTCACCGCAGGAAACAACCCGCTCCGCATTGACGGATATTTTACCCTCGCAGGCAAGCTCCGCCGCTATCTTTACGGCGGACGGATAGCCGACTATCATATTCGGCCGGAAGCTCTGTATTCTATCAATCCATTCGCAAAGCGGGGTGTTGACGTCCAAAAACATTTGCTTCGCGCCGCAGCCTTGTATTCCGTCGCCGACTGCCATAGCACCGCCGTAGCGTCCGTCCGTCGCGGCAACATATAAAATTCTCGGACGCTTCGCGATAAATTTAATAATCTGCGGAATGCTCATACCCCACAAAGCCGCGCGTATCATACCGGCAAGCATAGCGTTCCATGCGCGCGCGTCATACGCGAAATACTTAGGCTCACCGGTACTGCCTGAGGAATGGACAATATGATATTTTCCCTTGAACAGTCTTTCGGTAAGGTCTGTACTTTTGTCAAATTCGGCAAGCTCCCTTTGCGTTAAATCGCGCTCGGTTACTATGCTGTCGAAATTATCCATAAGTATGCTCTTGTCAATCGAGGGAAACGCGGAAAGCGGGAGCTTTAATATGTTTTCCGAGGTTATTCCCGCTTCGGTAAAGCTTTTGCGGTAATACGCCGAATTTTCATAAGCATATGTAAGAAGCCTTGAAAGCGAACGCTTTTGAAGCTCGCGCATTTTGCCGCGGGAAAGCTTTTCGTTTCTCTTTGAACGGTATATTTCCGGCAATAATTTAATATCCATAGCAGCCTCCTGTTTTTGTATATTTTTGTTCTTATTTAAATTATAGCGGCGTACGTATTTAATGTCAAATACTTATATCAAATATCACTTTATGCTTGACAGGTATATGATGTTGTGGTATTATGACAGTGTGAATGTGTACATAAGGGTGTGCAGTTAAATTTTTGTTTAGCGGTGCATCAAGCCTCCCTTTGTCAAAAGGGAGGGGGACCAGCGTAGCCGGTGGAGGGATTCTCGCCGCCCACCTTCGGTGGGCGGGGCTTACCTCAAAGAATCCCTCAGTCAGCTACGCTGACAGCTCCCTTTTCACAAAGGGAGCCTAACCCCTCAGTCACGCCTACGGCGTGCCAGCTCCCCTCTTATGGCACTATGTGCCAACGTGGGGCGCGAAATTTTCCTCCCCACGTCGGCGTTAGCCGTAAGAGGGGAGGGGGACCGCCCGCCGTAGGCGGGTGGTGGTGGGGTCTTACCCCTACAAACCAAAATTTATCGTAATGCCTACAATTTTTGATTGCAAAAGAACGGAGGTTTTTTAAATTGGAAATTCGAGTACTAAGATATTTCCTCGCCGTAGCGCGGGAGGAGAGCATATTGGGCGCGTCAGAGGTGCTGCATATCAGCCAGCCGACGCTGTCGCGTCAGCTTATGGATTTGGAAAACGAGCTTGGAAAGAAGCTCTTTATTCGCGGCAACCGCCGCATAACGCTAACCGATGAGGGAATGATACTCCGCAAGCGAGCGGAGGAAATAGTCGGACTTGTCGAAAAAACCGAATCGGAAATCACATCATCGGACGCGGATATAAGCGGCGAAGTTTACATCGGCGGCGGCGAAACGGACGGTATGCGTGTTGTCGCGAGGGCGGCAAATCAAATAATAGGTGAGGGCTACGATATACGCTTTCATATTTTCAGCGGAAACGGAATTGATGTAGCCGAGCGTCTTGACAAGGGACTGATTGATTTCGGCTTGTTTGTCGAGGGCGCGGATTTAAAAAAATATGATTCCATACGTCTGCCCGTCACGGACACCTGGGGTGTGCTTATGCGGCGCGATAATCCGCTTGCCGCGAAAAAATCCGTTAAAGCCGCCGACCTTGCGGGCGTTCCTTTGCTTGTATCGAAGCAGGCGGCGGATACAAACGAGCTTTCCGGCTGGCTCAAAACAGAGGACATCAAAATTAAGGGGACATATAATCTTTTGTATAACGCGTCGCTTATGGTTGACGAGGGTGTCGGGTGCGCGCTGTGCCTCGATAAAATAATCAACCTAACCGAGGACGGCAATCTTTGCTTCCGTCCACTAAGTCCCAAACGCGAGGCAAGGCTTGATATTGCTTGGAAAAGGTATCAGGTATTTTCAAAGGCATCGGAGCTGTTTTTAAACAAGCTCCGCGAAATATGCGCCGAATAGTCAAGAATACCGCGGATTGTGTGTCCGCGGTATTTTTTTATTCACAATGATATGCTTTATGAGTATATCTTGATATTTGATATAAGTATTGGACATTTTAATGCGGGCATTGTATAATAAATATCGACAAGAGACTTTAAACAAACGGAGGAGGATATGAAATGCTTTATAAATCGCAGGAGGATATAATAAGAAATCTTAAGGATGCGGGCTGCTCCGATGAGTTTAATCGAAAATTTACAGCCGCGGACTCCGATAAAGAAAAAATGCGGCTGCTCATATCTCAAAGAGATTTTTTGCTTAATAATCTTCATACCGCGCAGAAAAAGCTCAGCTGTATGGATTATCTTATTTATCAAATAAAGAAGAACGGTTTTAGCACCGAAATGAAAGGAGCCGAGAAATGAAAACAATAAGACAAGAATATTTAACCGGAGAAAGAGCGCTTTTCAAAAGCCGAGGCCTAAAAATTTACGACACGATTTTTGCCGACGGCGAATCGCCGCTCAAGGAAAGCAAAAATATTGACCTATATGCGAGTATGTTCAAGTGGAAATATCCGCTTTGGTATTCGGAAAATATCACGCTGCACAGCTGTACGTGGTTTGATATGGCAAGAGCGGGCGTGTGGTATACCAAAAGCATAACCGCCGAGGATTGCGTTATCGAAGCGCCGAAAAATTTCAGACGCTGTGAGAATGTCACGCTTAAAAATATTTCATTTTCAAATGCCGCCGAAACTCTTTGGCAATGCTCCGGTGTGGAAATGGAAAGCGTGACCGCAAAGGGCGATTATTTCGCTATGAACAGCAGTGATATGAAAATAGACGGTCTGACGCTTTGCGGAAACTATTCCTTTGACGGCGCGCGGAATGTTGAAATACATAACTCTAAGCTCCTATCCAAGGACGCATTCTGGAACAGTGAGAACATCACCGTGTACGATTCGTTTATATCCGGCGAATATCTCGGCTGGAACGCGAAAAATTTGACGCTTGTAAACTGCACCGTGGAGAGCCTTCAGGGTATGTGCTATATAGATAATCTTGTAATGAAAAATTGTAAGCTTCTAAATACCACACTCGCGTTTGAATACTCAACCGTAAACGCGGATATTTCAAGCGGCATTGACAGCGTTATGAACCCGACCTCCGGCATTATCCGCGCGGAGCATATAGATAAGCTGATACTGGAAAAGGATAAGACAGACCCAAGCAAAACAACGATAATTTGTAAAAAAGACAAAGAAAATCAGCTCAATTTCAATATGGCATTAGGTACCAAGTGTGCTTGTATGTAAAAAATTAAATTATGTCATCGGGACAGGGCATTATACTCTGTCCCTGTTGCAATGGAAAAGGGGAATTACAATGTATAATTTTGATGAAATTATAGAAAGACGCGGCACACACTCTCTTAAATGGGACGTAAAGGAAAATGAGCTGCCGATGTGGGTGGCGGATATGGATTTTCGCACCGCGCCAGAAATTATTGACGCTTTAAACAAAAGAGCGTCACACGGCATTTTCGGATATTCAACAGTTCCCGACGAATGGTATGACGCTTATATTGATTGGTGGCGGAGCCGTCATAATCTTTCGATTGAGCGGGAGCAGCTTATCTTTTGCGCGGGTGTTGTTCCGGCAATTTCATCCGCGGTACGCAAGCTGACAACTCCGGCGGAAAAGGTTTTAATACAAACGCCGGTGTACAATATTTTTTATAACTCAATCCTAAACAACGGCAGGCAGGTGACGGAAAACCCTCTAAAGTATCAAAACGGAGAATACAGTGTTGATTTTGCGGATTTGGAACGCAAGCTTTCCGACCCGCAAACCACGCTTATGATTTTATGTAATCCGCATAATCCCGCGGGCAAGATTTGGGACAGAGATACGCTTGCAAAAATAGGCGGTTTGTGTAAGCGATATAATGTGACGGTTATTTCCGATGAGATACACTGTGACCTTACAGACCCCGATAAAGGCTATATTCCGTTTTCCTCCGTTTCCGAGGAATGCCGCGATAACAGCGTTACCTGTATCTCGCCGACAAAGGCATTTAATCTCGCGGGGATTCAAACGGCGGCGGTAATGGTCCCGAATCCGAATTTGCGTCATAAGATGTGGCGCGCGCTTAATACCGATGAGGTTGCCGAGCCGAACGCGTTTGCGGTTACCGCGTCTGTCGCAGCGTTCACAAAGGGCGGTGAGTGGCTTGACGAGCTTCGGGAATATATATTCGAGAACAAAAGGTTCGCGGCGGAGTTTATAAAAAAGGAAATACCGAAGCTGACGCTTGCAAGCTCGGACGCGACATATCTTTTATGGATTGATTGCTCACGAATGCTGGGAATGGCTGATGAAGCGGCGGAGCTTATTCGAAGCGAAACGGGACTGTTTTTATCAGCCGGCAGTACGTACGGAACCGGCGGCGGGGATTTTTTGAGAATGAATATAGCCTGCCCCAAAGAAATGCTTGCGGACGGACTTAACCGATTAAAGGTCGGTATCAATGAATACGAAAAATATGTTTTGGAACGCTGCTAAAACCAAATAAATAAAGCCGATAGAGATTTACTGTCGGTTAATAGGTAAAACAACCGCATAACGGGACGGCGAAACGCCGTCCCGATAACAAAGCGGTTTACCAAAAAAGTATGACCTGCTCCGCAGCTTGGAAATTTAAATTTACTGTCTTATGGGAACCGCGCCGAGCGTCCCTTTTTATTACTTCCTTACAACGAATTTATCGTCCTGCGCGTCAACGGTTATACTGTCGCCGCTCTTTACATTGCCGTCGATGATTTCCTCCGACAGCATATCCTCGATTTCGTTTTGGATTGCGCGTCTGAGCGGTCTTGCGCCGTACACGGGGTCGAATCCCGATTTTGCGATTTTCGCTACGGCGTCTTCCGAGAACGAAACAGTGATTTCGTTTGCGGCAAGACGCGCTTCGAGGGATTTAAGCATAAGCTTCGCGATTTCCTTGATGTTATCCTCCGAAAGCCTGTCAAAGACGATTATATCGTCGATTCTGTTCAAAAACTCGGGTTTAAAGGTGCGCTTAACCTCCTCCATAACCTTATTTTTGATTTTTTCATGCTCGCTGATATTCTTGCCGCCGTCGTCCCTGTTAAAGCCGAGCTTTGACGACACATTTCCCAGAATTTCCTTTGCGCCCAGGTTTGACGTCATTATTATAACGGTGTTTTTGAAGTCAACCCTTCTGCCCTGCGCGTCGGTCAAGATTCCGTCGTCAAGAATTTGCAGCATTATGTTAAATACGTCGGGGTGCGCCTTTTCGATTTCGTCGAAAAGTATTACGGAGTAGGGATTTTGTCTGATTTTTTCGGTGAGCTGTCCGCCCTCCTCAAAGCCGACATATCCCGGGGGCGAGCCGATGAATTTGGATACGGCGTGCTTTTCCATATACTCCGACATATCAACGCGGATAAGCGCGTTTTCACTGCCGAACATTGCCTCGGCAAGCGCCTTTGAAAGCTCCGTTTTACCGACGCCCGTCGGACCCAAGAACAGGAACGAGCCTATGGGGCGTTTCGGGTCTTTAAGTCCGGCTCTGCCGCGCTTTATCGCCTTTGCGACGGCAGTTACAGCCTCGTTTTGACCTATAACCCTCGCGTGAAGCGTATTTTCGAGATTTTTGAGCCTTTCCGTTTCCTCCTCCTTAAGCCTTGCCGCCGGAATATGAGTCCAGTCCGCGAGTATCTCCGCGATGTCGTCCTCGTCCACAACAAGTCCCGATGATGAGCCGTTGCCCTTCCATTCGGATTTGAGCTTGTCAACCTCGTCCTTAAGAACCTTTTCCTCGTCGCGGATTTTTGCCGCCTTTTCAAAGTCCTGAGCGGTGATTGCCTCCTGCTTTTCGGAGAGCAGCTTTTCAAGCTTTTTCTCCTTATCCTTAAGGTCGTCGGGCTCCGTTTGCGAGCCGAGACGTTTCTTTGACGCCGCCTCGTCTATAAGGTCTATCGCCTTATCCGGCAGAAAACGGTCGGTTATATATCTCGCCGAAAGATTTGCCGCAGCTTTAAGCGCGTCGTCCGTGATTGTAACGCTGTGATGCGCCTCATATTTATCTCTGATGCCCCTAAGTATCTTTACGGTTTCCTCAACGGTCGGCTCGCCTACGGTTACCGGCTGGAAACGTCTTTCAAGAGCCGCGTCCTTTTCGATATACTTCTTGTACTCCTTAAGGGTAGTCGCGCCGATAAGCTGCAATTCACCTCTGGCAAGGAACGGCTTTAGAATATTTGACGCGTCCATCGAGCCCTCCGCGCTGCCCGCGCCGACGATTGTGTGGAACTCGTCCACGAATAGGATTACGTTCTTTGCCTCGAGAACCTCGTTTATGACCTTTTTCAGACGCTCCTCAAATTCGCCTCTGTATTTCGCGCCCGCCACCATACTTGACAGGTCTATTGAAACAAGGCGCTTTGTTTTAAGCGGCTCCGGAACATCGCCGGCGGCGATTTTTTGAGCGAGTCCCTCTATTACGGCGGTCTTGCCGACGCCCGGCTCGCCTATAAGGCAGGGGTTGTTTTTGGTGCGCCTTGAAAGTATCTGCGTAACCCGCTCTATTTCCTTTGAACGTCCTATTACCGGATCGAATTTGCCATCCCTGGCGACGGCTGTAAAGTCGCATCCGAACTGGTCAAGGGTTGGCGTGGACGAATTGGGATTTTGCGCGTATTCGCCGCCTGCGTGCTGCTCTGTTTCCACGTCGCCCTCTATGGAGCGAACGGTGTCGTTATAGAAAGCGGGAAGATTTATTCCCGACGCCTCCATTATTTTCGCGGCAACACCGTCGCCGTCGCGGATTATCGCCATAAGAATATGCTCCGTGCCGATATATTTATGGTTGAGCCTGCGCGCCTCGAGAGCGCTCATTTCAAGGATTCGCTTTGAGCGCGGCGTGAGCGGCAGCTCCGTCTGTTGGGGAAGAGGGGAGCCTATGCCGATATACTCCTTTATTTTTTCCTTGACGTTATCGGCGCTTACGCTGTATTTTTCCAGAGCCTTAGCGGCAACTCCGCTGCCCTCGCGTATAAGTCCCAGAAGAAGATGCTCGCTGCCGATATAATTGTGACCCAGCTCGGCTGCCGCGTCATGAGCCTCGCTCACGGCGATTCTTGCCTTTTCCGTAAAATTTGAAAATAACATGACAATCAACTCCTTTTCATTATCTCGTTATATATTGTTTCTTATCAGCTCGGCGCGCTTTTTGTCGCGCGCGGCGGGAGCTAAATCCTTTCCGTCGCTCAAAAGCGCCGGCTCCGTAACTACCATGCACTCCAAAGGCGATATTTTACCGTCCTTTGGAATTATACCCAGATTTTGACCGAGCATTACATCGCTTAAAAGCGATTTTGCCTCGCTTGACGACATACTGCGCGCGTATTTTAATGTTCCGTATGAGCGGAACAGTCTGCCCGAAAGGGAATCCGCGCTGTTGTCGGTAAGTGCCTTGCGCACCTTTGTTTCCGTTTCGATTATCTGATCGACTATGTTTTTCAGCTTTTCAAGAACCTGCTCCTCCGAAAGTCCCAGCATTATTCTGTTGGAAATTTGATACAGGTTTCCGTAAGCCTTTGTACCCTCGCCGTAAAGTCCGCGCACCTCGATTCCCAAGCTGCCCGCCGATGAAATTACTTTGTTTATGTTATCCGTCATTGTCAGCGCGGGCAGGTGCATCATAACGGACGCTCTCATACCCGTTCCGGTGTTCGTGGGACAAGCCGTCAGGTATCCGAAATCGTTGTCAAACGCGTAGGTTAGGCTCTCCTCGATTACATCGTCAACCTTGCTCGCCGTGGAAAATGCCTCGTCAAGCGCGTAGCCGGTTTGTATAATTTGCAGTCTTATGTGGTCCTCCTCCATAAGCATAATGCTCATGGTCTTGTCCTTGCTGATGAGAACGGATTTACCATTGCCCTTGAGCATTACGGGACTTATGAGATGCTCCTCCGCAAGCGACTGCTTTCGTATGTCGGGCGTGCTGTCAAGGTCTATAAAGTCAAAATCCCTTGCGAGCGTTGAATTGCCGCCGAGAATTGCCGACTTGATTTTATCCGTAATCTCCTTTGTGTCCTTTAACGCGTTCGGGAACGGTGTGGAATCAAGGTTACGCGCAAGACGTATTCTTGTTGAAACAACTATGTCCGAATTATTGTTTTTATACCAAATCATGACTTTTTCACCTCGTTTTCGATTTCACGAATTTGCTTGTGCAGCCTTGCCGCCGTTTCGTAGTCCTCGTTTTTAACCGCCGCCGAAAGCTCGGCTTTCAGTGACTCGTACTTCCTTTTAAGCTTAAGCTCCTCACCCGATTTTGACGGGATTTTGCCGGTATGCACTATGCTCGGGTGTATGCCGCGCAGGGTTTCGCTCACTCCGCTGCGGAACACCTTGTAGCACTCGCTGCATCCGAGCTTGCCGGTGCGCCTGAAATCGGAATAGGTGCGTCCGCATACCGGACACTTCTTTTCCTCCTTGACCGTTACGGGCTGCATAAACATATCAAACCCGTCGAAAAAATCCGAAAATAAATCATACATAATAAATTCCTCCTTTAATTGCCCGCGTTCGCGAGCATATTCTTAAATATATTCGCTCTTAATTTATCTCTTGCCGGCTGCTCTATCGCAAGAGACGCATCCGACACCGCGCAAAATATCAGCGACGCCGTTTTGCCGTCCACCGCGCCTTGGCGCACAAGGTTCGCAAGATGCGCCTTGGCGCTCCTTTCATCGATGGAGCTTCCGACGCTTCTTATTGTTTCCATAATAAGTCCGTCGCCGTATTTTACCTGCTTTATCCTCAGATACCCGCCGCCGCCGCGCTTTGACTCGACTATGTATCCGTGCTCGGGATTGAACCTTGTCGATATAACATAATTTATCTGCGACGGCACGCAGCCGAATACCGAGGCAAGCTCGTTTCTCCTAAGCTCCGTCCATTCGTCCGCGCTGTCCTTCAGAAGCTCCGTTATAAAAGCCTCTATTCTGTCGCTCATGCCCATTTCAATTCCTCCATTCGTAAATGTAACGT
>JAJQAT010000240.1 GCA_021203665.1 Bacillota bacterium | reverse complement strand
TATCTAAATTATATATTTTCGCGGTAAAAAAGTCAAGCTCGACATATATTCAAAATGCCGAAAATGCGACCTTGTTTTTGCGCAAAATTAACAAAATTAAACAATGCACTTTATTTTTTGCGCAATATGTAGTAAAATATAATTTGTAGCGTTGTATAACAGTAGTCTGTAAAGCACAGAAAGGCAAAATAGGTAAAAAGGAAGGACGGATAAAAATGGAACAAAATTTACAGCAAACGCAAATTGTTACGATTATCGCGCTTGTAATCTTTGCCGCGATTATGGTAACGATAGGCATATTAAGCGCGAAAAAAACAAAAACGATGGACGGCTTTCTGCTCGGAAGCAGAAAAATAGGCGCGTGGGTAAGCGCCTTCGCTTACGGTACATCGTATTTTTCGGCGGTTATTTTTGTCGGCTATGCGGGACAGCATGGCTGGAATATAGGCTTGGGAAGCATTTGGATAGGCGTCGGAAACGCCGTGTTCGGCTGCTTGCTCGCGTGGAAGCTGCTCGCAAGGCGCACGCGAACGATGACCCATACCTTGAGCGCGAAAACAATGCCCGAATTTTTCGAGGGACGTTTTGATTCGACAAAAATGAAATTGTTTGCCTCGATAATAATTTTTGTATTTCTTGTGCCCTACAGCGCGGCTGTGTATAAGGGCTTGGGTTCTATGTTCACAACAATTTTCCCGACGGTATCGGTTAATACCTGGATGCTTGTCATTGCCGTGCTTACGGCGGTTTATTTGGTGCTTGGCGGATATGTCGCTACGGCGTATACCGACTTTGTACAGGGTATAATAATGATAGTCGGAGTGTTCGCCATGGTTATAGCCATTGTGAGAAATCCCGCCGTGGGAGGCTTCGGAGAATTTTTCAACAATCTAAAGGGTGTCGCGGATAACGGCGACGGAATTACCGGCGCTCAGCTTACGAGCATATGGGGCGGCAGCAGCTGGAAATTCCTTTGCGTAAATATCCTGCTTACAAGCTTCGGCACATGGGGACTTCCTCAAATGGTCAGCAAATATTACGCCATAAAGGATACAAGGTCCATAAAAAAGGCGACTGTCATTTCCGCGGCTTTCGCGCTGATTATAGGCGCGGGCGCGTACTTCGTAGGCTCGCTTTCAAGACTTATCCTTAACAATCAGCTCCCCGAGGGCGGCGTTGACTCGGTTATCCCGAACACGCTCTTGACCGCCTTGGGCGATACAAATATTCTCACAACAATAATTCTCGCGATAATACTTATACTTCTTCTGTCGGCATCGATGTCAACGCTTTCATCGATAGTGCTTTCGTCGTCGTCGGCTATATCCGTTGACTTCATACCGGCGGTTAAGAAGAATTACAGCGGAAAAAATCAGATGATACTCACAAGAGTGCTTTGCCTGCTGTTTGTTGCGCTTTCGTACATATTCGCGACGAGAAACATCACGATTATAGTTAATATAATGTCATTCAGCTGGGGCATTGTTTCCGGCTGCTTCATAGGTCCCTATATTTGGGGAATTTACTCGAAGAAAACAACAAAGGCGGGCGCGTGGACAGGCATGATACTCGGCTTTGCGACTATAGCAATTTCCACAATAGTGCTTACGGCGATTAATGCCGGCAGCAGTGAAACGCTTTACCTTGCGTTCCAGACGGCTGCCACAAAGGCACCCGAGATGGGCGTTGCGGCTATGGCTGTTTCGCTGATTACAGTGCCGATTGTGTCAAGCTTTACAAGAAAATATGATTATAAATTCCTTGAAGGTGTTTTTGCGGTAACGCCGGAGGAAGACTAAATAGGAGATAGGAGATAATTTAAAATGCCGATTACTGAACTACTGGAAAGAAACGCGCAAATGTACGGAGATGAAATCAGTCTTGTTGAAATAAATCCCAAGGCGATGGAGCATGCTAAGGTTACGTGGAGAGAATACGCGCTTATCGAGGCGAACCCCATGGAGGCGGGACGCACGGAAATAACATGGCGCGAGTTTGACAAGAGAGCGAACAGATTCGCGAATTTGCTTTTGAGCCGGGGAATTAAAAAGGGCGATAAGGTCGCCATACTCCTCATGAACTGCCTCGAATGGCTGCCGATATACTTCGGAGCCTTAAAGGCGGGAGCGGTCGCGGTGCCTTTGAATTACCGCTATACCGCGGAGGAAATCAAGTACTGTCTTGAGCTTTCCGAGGCGGACGTGCTTGTGTTCGGACCCGAATTTATAGGCAGAGTTGAGGAGATATGCGACAGAATACCGGGCGTAAAGCAATCGTTTTACGTCGGAGCGGAATGTCCCACCTTTGCGGAAAGCTATGATTATCTTGTGAAATTTATGCGCTCCATTAAGCCTGATATGGACATAACCGACGATGATTACGCGGCGATATATTTTTCGTCGGGAACAACGGGCTTCCCCAAGGCGATACTTCACGCGCACAGAAGCCTTGTTCATTCCGCTAAGGTTGAGCAGAACCACCACGGACAAACCCATGACGATGTGTTTTTGTGCATACCGCCGCTCTATCACACCGGCGCGAAAATGCACTGGTTCGGCAGTCTTATTTCGGGCGGAAAGGCGGTGCTTTTAAAGGGTATAAAGCCGGAGTGGATTTTGCAGGCGGTATCCGAGGAGGAATGCACGATAGTGTGGCTGCTTGTGCCGTGGGCTCAGGATATACTCGACGCGATTGAGCGCGGCGATATAGAGCTTGACAAGTACAAGCTCGATCAGTGGCGCCTTATGCACATAGGCGCGCAGCCGGTGCCGCCGAGCCTTATAAAGCGTTGGAAAAAATATTTCCCGAATCACGCTTATGACACAAATTACGGCTTGAGCGAGTCAATAGGTCCCGGATGCGTGCATCTGGGTGTGGAGAATATACATAAGGTCGGCGCAATCGGTATACCGGGCTACGGCTGGGAAGCGAAGATAATCGATAAGGACGGAAACACGGTAAAGCGCGGCGAGGTCGGCGAGCTTTGCGTAAAGGGTCCCGGAGTTATGCTTTGCTACTACAACGACCCGAAATCCACCGAGGAGGTGCTTAAAGACGGCTGGCTGCTTACCGGAGACGTCGCGCAGGAGGACGAGGACGGATTTATATACCTTGTAGACCGCGCTAAGGATGTAATCATATCCGGCGGCGAGAATTTGTACCCTGTGCAGATAGAGGACTTTTTGAGAAAGCATGACGCGGTAAAGGATGTCGCGGTAATAGGACTTCCGGACGTCAGACTGGGCGAAATCGCGGCGGCGATTATCGAAATCAAGGAGGGATTTACCTGCACCGAGGAGGAAATAAACGATTTTTGCAAGGGTCTGCCGAGATATAAAAGACCGCATAAGATTATATTTGCCGACGTGCCGAGAAATCCCACCGGCAAAATTGAAAAGCCGAAGCTGAGAGAAATCTACTGCGGCGAAAGCGTTGTCGTGAAGCAGATTAAAAACTAAAATTAAAGCGTTCCGTGATGTAAAAAACACATCGGGGAGCGCTTTTTTTCGCGCCGTCAAAAAAATAATTACAGTTTTTTTGGTTAATACGTTGATTTTTTTGAGAAAATATATTAGAATATATTTTGAAATAAATCACAAAAGATTCAGGAGGATTAATTTATGATTACAGCCGGTGAATTTAGAAACGGAAGAACCTTTGAGCATGAGGGCAACGTGTACCAGATTGTGGAATTTCAGCACGTTAAGCCGGGCAAGGGCGCGGCGTTTGTAAGAACAAAGCTAAAGAACATAATCAGCGGCGGCGTGGTTGAAAAAACCTTCAGACCGACCGAGAAATTTGAAGAGGCTCATATAGACAGAAAGGATATGGCATACTCATACGGTGACGATGATTTCTATCATTTCATGGATAACGAAACCTTTGATATGCTTGACATCGCAAAGTCTGAAATAGAAGAGCAGATGAAGTTTGTAAAGGAAAACGACGTATGTAAGGTAATGTCATACAAGGGCAGTGTGTTCGGCGTTGAGCCTCCGACGTTTGTCGAACTTGAAATCACTGAAACAGAGCCGGGCTTCGCGGGCAACACATCAACCAACGCGACCAAGCCCGCCACGCTTGAAACAGGTGCGACAATCCAGGTTCCGCTGTTTGTCGATGTCAACGAGGTAATCAGAGTTGACACAAGAACAGGCGAATATATGGAAAGAGTAAAATAAGCAATCGACCTACAGAAAGGGCGGAATTATGGAAGATTTAATTAAGAAGGTTTCATATCTTAAGGGCTACGCCGACGGACTTGATATAAGTCCGAAGAGCGACGAGGGCAAGCTTATCATAAAGCTGCTTGATGTTATGTCCGAAATGGCAGAGGCTATTGAGGATTTAACCGAAAGTGTCGGCGATATTGACGAAGTTGTTGAAGAGCTTGACGAATGCGTGTACAGCATTGCCGACGATTTGTACGGCGACGATGATTACGAGGATGATTATGACGACGATGACGATGATTTCTTCGATGATTATGAGGACGACGATTACGGCGACGGCGACGATTATTTTGAAATCCAGTGTCCCAACTGCGGCGAGGATGTTATGATTGATTTTGATATGATAGACGATGATAACGCCATTGTATGCCCGAATTGTCACGAGGAAATCGAGCTTGAGTTTGACTGCGACTGCGACGATGACGATTGCGGACATGACCACGAATAAATAAACAGACCGTGTAACAGTTCACTGTAACAGGTCGGAAAGGGACTTAAAGTCCCTTTTTTAATGCGGAGGAAGCTATGAAAGGACTTTATATTCACATACCGTTTTGCAAGCGCAAGTGCGCCTATTGCGACTTTGTGTCGTATTCGGGCATGGAGCATCTTGCGGATAAATATATCGCCGCGCTTGCCGCGGAGGCGGAGGAGTACAGAGGAGAGACGGTTGACAGCATATTTGTCGGAGGGGGTACTCCGTCGCTGCTGTCGGCGGCGCAAATAGGCAAAATAACGCGTATTTGTACGAATACGTTTAATATGTCGCCCGACTGCGAGTTTACGTTTGAGGCAAATCCCGGCACGCTTGACGATGACAAGCTAAGGGCTATGCTCAGCGGCGGCGTGAACCGCATAAGCGTGGGCGTACAGTCCTTCAACGACGGCGAATTAAGGAAAATAGGCAGAATACACGACGCCAAAACGGCATATAATACAATTTGTCATATCAAGGAAGCGGGATTTTCAAATATAAATATCGACCTGATGACCGCGCTGCCCTGTCAGAGTATGCAAAGCCTTAAAAATACGCTTGACATTGCGGCTTCACTGCCGGTTACGCATATATCGGCGTACAGCCTCATAATTGAGGACGGAACTCCGCTTGAAAGGGAATATTCGCGCGGGAATTTGATTTTGCCCGATGAGGACACCGACAGGGAAATGTATAAGTACACGGCGGATTTTTTGCGTGAAAACGGGTTTGAGCAATATGAAATATCCAATTTTGCCCGCGATGGCATGGAGTGCCGCCATAATGTAAAATACTGGACGGGCGGGGAATATATCGGTCTCGGAGCGGCGGCGCATTCGTATACGGGCGATGTGAGATATTTTAACACGTCCGACTTGGAAGCGTATATAAACGGCGCGCCGAGGGAGGTCACGAAGCTTTCAAAAAGTGATAAAATATCCGAATTTATGATTACCGGACTGCGCATGATACGGGGCGTGAGCGAAAAGGAATTTTACCGCCGTTTCGGCAGAAATATAAGCGAGGTGTTCGGCGCGGAGCTTGAAAAATTCATCAATCTGAAGCTGATGAAATACGACGGCGAAAGCTACAGCCTCACCCCGAGAGGGATAGATGTTTCCAACTCAGTTTTATGCGAATTTGTGTAAATTGTTAATAAATTGTGAAAACTTAAATGAAATACTTGACAATGGGGTATAATAGTGGTATCTTATAGTTGTTAGCACTCGATAAGTACGAGTGCTAACAAGAAAAATGCTTGTATAGATAAATGAAAGGATGCTTGTATATGGATTTAAGCGACAGAAAAAGAAAAATCCTTCAGGCGATTATTGATGAATATATAGGCACAGCCGAGCCGGTAGGCTCGAGAGCTATTTCCAAAAAAGAAAATCTGGGACTTTCCAGCGCGACCATACGAAACGAAATGGCGGATTTGGAGGAAATGGGCTACCTTATACAGCCGTATACATCGGCGGGACGAGTACCGTCGGACGAGGGATACAGGTTTTATGTAAACTCACTTATGCGGGATTATCAAATCGGAATGGAGGCAGTGGCGCAGCTGCAAAGAGTGCTTGAAACCAGGGTAAGTCAGCTTGAAAAGCTGATAAGATACGCCGGAGCGATAGCGTCAAGCCTGACGGATTACACAACGGTTGTCACCGCGCCCAAGGAGCGCAACGGCAAAATCAAGAAGATTGACCTTGTTTTGATAGCAAGCCGCACCGTAATGCTGATTGTGGTGACGAGAACCGTAAGAAGCCAGGTTATGAATATTGACATCGACGAGGAAAGCTGCGCGAGGCTTGCGGAAATTCTCAATAAGAATCTTTCGGGACTTATGGCGGACGATATATCCTTTGAAAAAATTCAGGATATTCAAAAAGAGGTGGAGCGCAGGCTTTCACTTCACCCCAAGGCGCTTATAGATATTATGCACTTCGTCTATGACACGATAACCGAGGAGAGCGAAACCGAGATTTACGTCAATAACGCGAGGTCGATATTGAAATATCCCGAATACAGCGACGTTGAAAAGGCGGAGCGGATTTTCTCATTCCTGGAGGATAAGGATAATTTGAGAAAGCTTGTTGAATCGTCAAGCGGCGACGGCATCGAGGCTAAAATAGGAAAGGAAAATGATTTTGAAATATTGCAGGATTGCTCAACCGTGAGCATGAATTATTCGCTGGGCGACAGAGCGTCGGGTAAAATCGCCGTAATCGGTCCCAAGCGAATGAATTACGCCAAGGTTTTCGCGAGTCTTGACCTTATTTCAAATGAAATAGATAAAATTTTGAGCTATTACATGAATGGCGAGTGACTTGATGTTAAATGAGAAAAAAGGAAAGGGGCAATAAGATGGCGAAGAATAAAGAAGAAATAAATGAAAAGGAAGAGCAGGACAACACTCCGGAAACGGAGGAGAAAGCCGAGGAAAGGTCGAGCGAGGAAATCCTTGAGGAAAAGCTGAAGGAGCAGACGGATAAATACATGAGGCTGTACGCCGAATTTGATAATTTTCAAAAACGCTCCCAACGCGAAAAGGATATGCGCTACGGCGACGCGGTAATAGACGCGGTAGGCTCCATACTTCCGATAGGCGACAATCTTGAAAGGGCGCTTGCGACGGAGGTTCAGTCCGAGGACGGAGCGAAGATGAAGGAGGGAGTTGAAATGGTTTTAAAGCAGTTCAAGGAAACCCTCACAAAGCTCGGCGTGTCGGAAATAAAGGCGGAGGGCGAGCAATTCGACCCGAATATTCATAACGCCGTTATGCACGTTGAAGACGAAACAATAGACGACAACACAGTCGTTGAGGATCTTATGAAAGGCTACATATACAAGGACGGCAGAGTAATAAGACACAGTATGGTAAAGGTTGCAAATTAAAATTTTTTGATGAAAAATTAAGGAGGAATAAATCATGGGAAAAATTATAGGTATTGACTTGGGTACAACAAACAGCTGCGTAGCGGTTATGGAGGGCGGCAACCCCAACGTAATCACAAACAGTGAGGGCGCGAGAACAACTCCGTCTGTAGTAGCGTTCCAAAAGGACGGCGAAAGAATTGTAGGTCAGGTGGCAAAGCGCCAGGCTGTAACAAACGCCGACAGAACAATTATGTCGATTAAGAGAAAGATGGGCACAACCGAAAAGGTTACAATAGACGGCAAGGCATACACGCCGCAGGAAATTTCCGCGATGATTCTTACAAAGCTAAAGCAGGACGCGGAAAGCTACCTCGGCGAAACCGTTTCGCAGGCGGTTATCACGGTTCCGGCATACTTCAACGACTCTCAGCGTCAGGCTACAAAGGACGCGGGCAAAATTGCGGGTCTTGAGGTTTTGAGAATCATAAACGAGCCTACGGCGGCGGCTCTCGCTTACGGCATGAGCGATAAGGATCAGACGATAATGGTATACGACCTCGGCGGCGGTACATTCGATGTGTCGATTCTTGAAATCGGCGACGGCGTATTCGAGGTTCTTTCAACAAACGGCGACACGCATTTGGGCGGCGATGATTTTGACCAGAGAATTATAGATTTTCTTGTATCGGAATTTAAAAAGAGCGACGGCGTGGACCTTTCCGGCGATAAGATGGCGATGCAGAGATTAAAGGAAGCGGCTGAAAAGTCAAAGATTGAGCTTTCAACAACCACAACCTCAAGCATCAATCTTCCGTTCATCACAGCGGACGCGTCGGGTCCCAAGCATATGGATATAACGCTTACAAAGGCTAAGTTTGACGAGCTGACGGCTGACCTTGTTGACAGAACTCTTACCTGTATCAGAAACGCAATGAGAGACGCGGATTTAAGCGCGTCAAAGATAGACGAGGTACTTCTTGTCGGAGGCTCATCAAGAATCCCCGCCGTACAGGAAGCGGTAAAGAAGGAAATGGGCAAGGAGCCGCATAAGGGCATTAACCCCGACGAATGCGTCGCGGTAGGCGCGGCAAGACAGGCGGGCGTACTCGGCGGCGAGGAAACCGGCGTGCTTTTGCTCGATGTTACTCCGCTTTCGCTCGGTATCGAAACAATGGGCGGCGTATTCACAAAGCTTATCGAAAGAAACACAACAATTCCGACAAACAAGTCGCAGATATTCTCAACGGCGGCTGACGGCCAGACGAGCGTTGAGGTACACGTATTGCAGGGTGAAAGAGAAATGGCTCAATATAACAAGACATTGGGCAGATTCAATCTTACCGGCATCGCTCCGGCTCCGAGAGGCGTTCCGCAGATTGAGGTTACATTCGATATTGACGCTAACGGTATCGTAAACGTAAGCGCTAAGGACCTCGGCACGGGCAACGAGCAGAAGATTACAATTACCGCGTCGTCAAATCTACCCGACGAGGATATTGACAAGGCTGTTAAAGAGGCTGAAAAGTACGCCGAGGAGGATAAAAAGCGTAAGGAAGAGGTTGAAATCAGAAACAACGCCGAATCGCTTGTATATCAGTGCGAAAAGGCTGTAAAGGACGCGGGCGACAAGATTGACGACGCCACAAAGTCTATGGTCGAAACCGAGGTTAATAAGGTCAAGGAGGCTTTAAAGGGCACGGACAGCGCGGCTATAAAGGCGGCGACGGACGAATTGCAGGAAAAGTTCTACTCGGTTGCACAGCAGATGTATCAGCAGGCGAACCCGAACGGCGCCGACCCCAACGCGCAGGCGCAGAATGACGACGGCGTTTACGAGGCTGACTATAAGGAAGTAGACAACGATAATCAATAATCAAATAAATGCTTTAGTTAAGGACTGACAAAGGGCGGACAAAATGTCCGTCCTTTTAAGGGTTTACAAATCGAATAAAGTATAGTATAATATTTTAGGTAGGTGAAAAAATTGGCTGATAAGAGAGATTATTACGAGGTTCTCGGCGTACAAAAGGGCGCCTCGGACGACGAAATAAAAAAAGCATTCAGAAAACAGAGCAAAAAATATCACCCCGACCTCAATCCGGGCAATAAAGAGGCGGAGGAAAAGTTCAAGGAAGTAAACGAGGCGTACCAGGTGCTTTCCGATAAGGAGAAACGCTCAAGGTACGACCAATTCGGTCATGCCGGCGTTGACCCGAATTACGGTGCCGGAGGCGGCGGCTTTAACGGCGCGGGATTTGATTTCGGCGACATATTCGGCGATATATTCGGCGGCGGCTTTGGCGGCTTCGGCGGCGGAGGAGGACGCAGAAGCGGCTCCGGACGCGGAAATGATATACGTCAGGTAATAGACATAACATTCGAGGAAGCGGCTTTCGGATGCGGTAAAACATTGAACATACAGACCATGGATAGATGTGATTCATGCGGAGGAAGCGGAGCCAAAAAGGGTACAACCGCGGAAACCTGCTCGCAGTGTCACGGCACGGGACGCGTCAGAACACAGCAGAGAACCATTCTCGGCTATATGACGACGGAAACGACCTGCCCGCAGTGTCACGGCGAGGGCAAGATTATAAAGGAACCGTGCCGCGACTGCCGCGGAACCGGCAAGGTCAGAAAATCAAAAACCGTAGAGGTACAAATTCCGGCGGGTATCGACAACGGTCAGATCATCCAGCTCTCCGGAAAAGGTGAAGCGGGCAGTAAGGGCGGACCGAACGGCGATTTGCTTCTTACCGTGCGCGTGCGTCCGCACAGCATATTCAGGCGCGAGGGCAACGATGTGTATATAGATATGCCGATAACGTTCGTGCAGGCGGCGCTCGGCGCGACGCTCCAGGTTCCCACGCTTGACGGCTTGGTTGAGCTTAATATTCCCGAGGGAACGCAGACCGGCTCACGCTTTAGAATGAGGGGCAAGGGAATACCCATGATGCGCAGTAAGGCGAGAGGCGACCAGTTTGTGACGGTAAACGTCGAGGTGCCGAGGAACCTTACGCAAAAGCAAAAGGAAGCTTTGCGCGATTTTGACGAGGATAAAAACTATAAGCAGAAAAAAACCTTTTACGAGAAAATGAAGGATTTTCTCAAATAAGGATAATTTAGGAGGAAAATGATGAACCCGAATATTTATGAGCTATCAAAAATGACAAAGGAACAGTACGACTTCATTATGAAGCGCGCGGAGCTTGACATAACCGAGCAGATGAAGGTTGCCAAGGAGGTTTCCGACGACGTAAAAGCGCGCGGCGACGAGGCGGTTTTGGAGTACACGGCTAAGTTTGACCATGTTCAGCTTACCGCCGATAAGATGAAGGTTACTCAGGAGGAAATCGATGCCGGATATAACCGCCTTGACAAGGAAACGCGCGAGGCGATAGAGTATGCCTACAAGAATATCTATGATTTCCACGAGAAACAGCTTCCGGAGGAAATGTGGTTCACGATGGTGGACGACGGACTTATGGTTGGAGAAAAGACAACGCCGATAGTTGATGTGTGTCTGTACGTTCCGCATGGTAAGGGTTCATTCCCGTCGGTGCTGTGTATGCTGGGTATTCCCGCCGTTGTGGCAAAGGTTCCCAAGATTGTCGTTGTAACTCCTCCGAATGAAAAGGGCGAGGTTGACGACGCGATTCTTTGCGCGGCAAAGATAATCGGCATTACAGAGATTTATAAGGTCGGCGGTATTCAAGCGGTTGCGGCGGTTGCTTACGGCACCGAAACAATTCCCAAGTGCCACAAAATCATAGGTCCGGGCAACAGCTATGCCACAGCGGCAAAGAGAGTTCTCGCAAATCATATCGACGCGGGACTTCCGGCGGGACCGAGCGAAATAATCGTGCTTGCGGACGAAAAGGCTGACCCCGAAAAGGCAGCGCTTGACTGGATGATTGAGGCGGAGCACGGTCCGGACAGCGCGGCGCTGCTTGTAACGCACTCAAGGGAGCTTGTGGATAAGGTTATTCCGATTGTAAACAGACAGCTTGAGAAGATAAGCCCGAAGAGAAAAGAATGGATTGAAACAAACCTCACTACATACGGCGGCGTTATACTTACAAATTCGCTTGACGAGTCGATTGACTTTGTAAACGATTACGCGCCCGAGCATATGGAGGTTATGACGGAAAAGCCGTTTGATACTTTACCTAAAATAAAGAACGCGGGCGAAATTCTTCTGGGAGATTACACTCCCGTAACCTTATGCAACTTCGTTTTGGGACCGAATGCGATTTTGCCGACGGGCGGTTTTGCAAAGACATATTCGTCCGTATCGGTGCAGGATTTCTTAAAGCGTTCATCGGTGGGATACGCGTCAAAGGACGGTTTTGAAAATGTAAGAGAATATGCGTACAGATTCGCAAAGGTAGAGGGATTTGATACACACGGATTGGCAGTGAAAGAGAGAAAGTAATGGATAAAATAAATGTTACCCGAAAAACAACCGAATCCGAAATGAATGTGACGCTTGATTTTGCGCCGCTGAAAAAGGATTACAGAAAATATATAAAAACTCCGATACCGTTTCTCAATCATATGATTGAGCATATAGCGTGGCGCGCCGATGTCAATATCGATGTTGACTTAAAGCTTGATGAGTTTGTCTTAACTCACGTTATTTGTGAGGATTTGGGAATCGCGCTGGGCAAGGCGGCAAAGGAATATATAGACCGCACGGACGGCGCGAGAGGCTTTGGCGACGCGATAGGAATTATAGACGAGGCAAAGGCGCAGTGCGCGTTAAGCTTTGAATCGAGAGCGTATTGCGATATTGACTATCACGGAATTGAGCTTAGCGAAAAGGTCGAGGGAATGGACAAAGAGGATTTGGAAACATTCCTTGAGGGATTCGCGCAGGGTGCGATGTGTACGCTCCATATTGACCTTTTAAAGGGACATAACGGACATCATATTTGGGAGGCAATATACCGCGCTTTCGGCAGCACTCTAAACAGAACGTTTGAGGTAAGCGAGAGCCGCAAGGGAAAGACAAGCGGCGTCGCGGGAAAGATAGACTGGGTAATAGAATAGCAGGGACACTAAAATGGACATTTAAAAGGGACACTAAAATTTAGTGTCCCTTTTACGGGAGAATATATGAAACTGGCAAAATTTCTGGACAAATACGATACGGTTATATTCGATATGGACGGCGTTATAACAAGCGAGCAGAATTACTGGAATTGCGCCGCGCTTACGGTGTGGGAATATCTTCATTATACCGGCGGTAAGAAGATAAACTCCGCCGAATGTGCCGAAAATATGGCGCAAATACGGAAAAAGGTTTTTTCAAACGACCGCCTTATAAGCGTGCTAAAGGGCAAGGGAGTAAATTCCAACTGGGATTTGGGCTATGTGACCGTTCTAATATCGTGGATATGCGGAGGAAAGGACGGTTGGGGCGATTTTGACGCGGTGCTGCGGTACGCGGAAAATCTGTCCGACAATATAATCGATGAGTACGACAGGCTCGCAAAGCTCTGTCATGAGAAAACCGGATTTGATTATAATTGGCTAAGGCGCAACGAGCTTATGTGGCGCACGATGCGGGATATTTTTCAGATGTGGTTTTTGGGTGATGAATTATTCGAGAAAAGATTCGGTTATCCGCCCATGAACACAGGCAAGACAGGACTTCTTTACAGGGAGGAGCCTATAGTAAAAAAGGACCGTCTGATACAGGTGCTGCGGCTGCTCGGCGAAAATAAGCGCGTATGCACCGGTACCGGCAGACCGTATATAGAGATGATACAGCCTGTTACGGATTGGGGAATAAAGCAATATTTTGCCGCTGACGGTCTGTGCAATTACGACCATGTCGTAGCGGCGGAACGCACTCTTTGCAATAACGCGCTTACAAAGCCGCATCCATATATGTTTCTAAAGGCGCTTTACGGCACCGATTACGATGATAAGAGGCTTGCAGACGGCGATTACGATAAGGAAAAAATAAAAACAACGCTTGTCGTCGGCGACGCGGGCGCGGATATACTTGCCGCCAAGGCGATGGGCGCGGATTTCTGCGCGGTGCTGACGGGCATACAAGGTGCAAAGGCAAGACCCTATTTTGAAAGCCTGAATGCCGAATATATTTTAAACAGCGTCGAGGATTTTTTGGAGGAATAGCAGATGGAAAAGAGAATAACAACTCCTTTTACAAAGGACAAAATAAAGGATTTAAAGGCAGGCGACAGCGTGCTTATAACGGGAACCGTGTATACCGCGCGTGACGCGGCGCATGAGCGCATGACGGCTGATTTCAAGAACGGAACGGATTTCCCGATTGATTTAAAGGACAACGTAATTTATTACGCGGGACCGTGTCCGGCAAAGCCGGGCGAGGTAATCGGTTCCTGCGGACCGACAACGGCGGGCAGAATGGACGCGTATACGCCAATGCTGCTCGATAACGGACTTGGCTGTATGATAGGAAAGGGCGCAAGAAGTAAGGACGTGGTTGACGCGATGAAACGCAACTGCGCCGTGTACCTCGGCGCTATCGGCGGCGCGGGCGCGCTGATTGCTCAATCGATAAAAAAAGCGGAGGTAATCGCTTACGACGATTTGGGAACAGAAGCGATACGCCGCCTTGAGGTAGAGGACTTTCCCGCCGTGGTGCTTATAGACTGCGAGGGAAACGACCTTTACACAATCGGTCAGGCGAAATACAGGGAAATATAAAGATAGGAGATAAAAATTATGA
>JAJQAT010000216.1 GCA_021203665.1 Bacillota bacterium | reverse complement strand
CTTGCGAAATCAATATGCGCGTCAAAAATGGCTTAAAACCTAAAGTTTCGACGCAAGGAGGAACTTTTGGTTTTTTTATTTAAAAGAAATTGAAAAAAAGCATCGATGATGCTTTTTTCGCCCGTGCCTTTGTGCGGGCTATTTATTTATGTGTGTCTTATTATCGCTATAATAATTCCGAGAACGGCTCCGCCGAACACCTCTATCGGCGTATGTCCCAAAAGCTCCTTGAGCTTTCTTTCCGTCCGCGGAAAATCCGCCTGTAATACGGATTCCACTATTTTATTCAGTATAACCGCCTGCTGTCCCGCGCTGCGCCTTATTCCCGCCGCATCGTACATTACAACAAACGCCACAACCGCCGATATTGCAAACGCTACGCTGTCAAATCCGTCGGTAAACCCCACCGCCATCGTAAGCGCCATAACAAACGCCGCGTGCGAGCTGGGCATACCTCCCGAGCCGACTATTCGCTTAAAATCAAATTTTTTATCCCATGAAAGTACAATCTTCAAAACCTGCGCCACAAGCCAGCCAAGCAAAGCCGTTATCAGCACAGAATTATTCGCCAACTGATTTAAGTAAGTCATAACCGCTCCTTAATATTTTCTGTTTGTTAAATAGTCGGTAAGCTCTGTAAGAAAATCCGCTTTTTCTCCGAATATTCCAAGCGGCTTCTTTGCTTTTTCGGAATACTCCGCCGCCATTTTTACGGATTCCTCAAGTCCCGCGAGCTTCACATAGGTATTCTTATTCTCCTCTTTGTCGCTGCCGATTGGCTTTCCGAGCTCCTCCTCGCTGCCAGTCACATCAAGTATATCGTCCTGTATCTGAAAGGCGATTCCGAGATTTTTAGCAAATTCGTCTATCGCGTCCATTTCCTCTTTGTCCGCGCCGCCCATAAGCGCGCCTACGGCGCACGCGCTGCGGATTATCGCGCCTGTTTTATTTAGGTGAAGATAACGCAGCTCATCGAGAGTAATATCCTTGCCCTCGCTCTCCATATCAACCACCTGACCGCCTATCATACCCTCTGTTCCGGAGGAGCGCGCGAGAATATTTATCGCCGTCATAGCTCTTTTTATATTATTGCCGTCATATTCGGAAACTATTTCAAACGCACGATTTAAAAGCGCGTCACCGGCAAGAATAGCCGTTGCCTCGCCGAACTTGATATGGCTTGTGGGCATACCTCGGCGCAAATCGTCGTTATCCATCGCGGGCAAATCGTCGTGAATAAGCGAATACGTATGTATCATCTCAATCGCGCACGCGAACGGCATTACCTCGTCCGTATCGCCGCCGAGCATTTCGCACGTATTCAGCATAAGTATGGGACGAAGTCTTTTTCCTCCCGCAAACACGCTGTAGCGCATCGCCTTATATATGATATTCTGCGGATTTTCCTTTTCCGCAAGGTATTTGTCCAAATACCCGTCTATAAGCTCAATCTGTTCCTTTAAACGCTCTTTAATCTTCATTATTAACGAAATCCTCTTTAACTATTTCTCCGTCATCGTTGGTCATAAGTATCGAGACCTTTTTTTCAGCCGCGTCAAGCATTTTCTGACAGCTCTTGGACAGCTTTATTCCCTTTTCAAAAAGCTCCAGCGACTCGTCAAGCGTCGCCTTACCGCCCTCAAGCTTGGCTACTATTTCCTCAAGCTCCGTTATCGACTGTTCAAATGTTTTTCCCATATTTATAAGCTCCTTTCAAGCAATTCATCTGTTATTACTTAACAACACAATCCGTATTTCCGTCCTTTAATCTGAGCGTAAATTCCATTCCCTTTTTCATCTCGCCGACGCTGCGTATAACGGTTCCGTCCTCGGTTGTGGGTATCGCGTAGCCTCTCGAAAGAGTTTGAAGAGGACTGAGTGCGTCAAGCTTGCCCGCCTGCTCCGCAAGCTGCCTTCTGAGCGTCATTGCTTTCATTTTAAAGCTGCCGTCCATTGATTTTACAAGGCTGTCCAGCTTGAGGCTGTAATCCTCGATTCTTTCCTTGGGCGTTTTCATTTTAAACCGCCTTAAAAGCAATTTACTGTTTTCGATACGCTTTATAATATTCTGCAAAATACGGTTTTTATCCGTATCGATTCTATGCTTCAATTCAAGCGTTGACGGCACCGCTATTTCAGCCGCCGCCGACGGCGTGGGCGCTCTTAAATCCGCCACAAAATCCGCTATGGTAAAATCCGTTTCATGACCCACGGCGGATATTATAGGTATTTCCGACGCGAAAATCGCCCTTGCGGTAATTTCCTCATTGAACGCCCACAAGTCCTCTATACTTCCGCCGCCGCGTCCCACGATAAGAGTGTCAACCTCTTTTGTGGCGTTAAAATATTCGATAGCCTTAACAACGCTCTGCGCCGCTCCCACGCCCTGCACCTGAGCGGGATATATAACTATTTCAGCCGTAGGATAGCGTCTTGTTATGACGTTTATAATATCCCTTACCGCCGCGCCGGTCGGCGCGGTTACAACGCCTACGCGTTTCGGGAATTTCGGAATCGGCTTTTTATACGCGTCTGAGAAAAGTCCCTCGTCTTCAAGTCTTTTCTTCATCTGTTCATACGCTATATACAGCTCTCCTACTCCGTCCGGCGTCATTTCCTCTATATAAAGCTGATACGCGCCGCCCGCCTCATACACGCTTATTCTTCCCCGCGCGAGAACCTTCATTCCGTCCTGCGGCTCAAACGCGAGCGACTGCGCGCTTGAGCGGAACATTACCGCTTTCAGCACTCCGCCCTCGTCCTTTAGGGTTATATACAAATGTCCCGAATAATGGCACTTGAAATTTGAAATTTCTCCCTTTATCCAAACATTGTTCAATATTATATTATGGTCAAGAATTTTTTTTACATAACCGTTTATCTGCGAAACGGTAGCAATTTTAGGTTCCAATACTAAGCCTCCTTATTTGCCAGATACGCGAGGTACGCCGTGCCTACCGCGTTGTCTGTAGAATATTCCTTATCCGCAAAATATACCTCTCCGTCAAGCTCCCCGCAAAGTCCGGCGCGTATTATGCCGTTTGACGCGACTCCGCCCACAACAAGTATCCTATGCGTATTTGTAGCTTTTACCGCAAAGTTTATAGCCTTTATAAGCGTATCTCTCACGTTTTCCAGCACCGCGAGCGCGAGCGCGTTTTTATCCGCGCCGTCAGCCATTCGCGACGCCTTTGTTTCAACGCCGGAAAAGTTCATATACGCGCCGTCAACCGACAGCGGAAGCTTTTCCGCCCTGTCCGCCGAAAGCGCAAGCTTCTCAAGAGCCTTTCCCGCCGGAAAGGATAAGCCGAGCTTTACTCCCACTCGGTCTATAAACTGTCCGGCGCTTATATCCTTTGTGCCTCCGATTATTTTATGCGTGAAATTGCGTCCCAGATAGCGGCTTTTCAAAATCTCGGTCGTCCCTCCGGACAAATGCACCGAAATAAAATCACCGTCAAGAAGCTCGAACGCGTTTCCGGAATAAATTCCCGCCATAACGTGCCCGTCCTGATGCGAAAATTCATACACCGGAACGCCGAGCGCGTCGCCTATAACCCTGCCGTAGCCCTCTCCGGCAAGGAACACGGGCATATAAGAGCCTTCTATGCTTCTCGGACGCGTGCTTATTCCCACAGCTTTTACCGATTTTATGTCAACCTGTTCCGATAAATTATGAAACAGCCGCGGCATAAGCTTCATATGCTGAAACACGCCGTCGCTCTGGCGTATGCCGCGCTCTCCGTCCTTTACGAAAAGCAGCTGCCTTATATTTTTGTCGGTTTTTCCGTCAGTCCACGCGGCGGAGGCCGTGTAATTGCTTGTGTCAAATCCGAGCGCGCTCATACTGTTTCCTTATACACACTGCCGAGAAGTCCGTTTACAAAATTCGGGTCGTCATCGCCGCCGTAACGCTTTGCAAGCTCCACCGCCTCGTTTATCGCTACCTTCGCCGGCACATCGTCCACATATTTCATCTCAAATACAGCCAATTTCATAATCGCGAGCGACGCTTTTGAAATCCTCGAAAGCGTCCACCCGGGCTTTAGGTGCTTTGATATAATTTCCTCGATTTCCTCCTCGTGCTCCGCCACGCCGTCAATTACATTCTTTATATATCCGAGATTTGTTTCACATTCCGGACGCGCCTTTAAAAGCTCGTCCATAATAACCTCCATATCGTCCTCGTGCAAGCTCATTTGGAATATCTGTGTAAACGCGGCGTCGCGCGCCTCGCTCCTCGTTTGTTTTCTCATAACAGCAGTTTCCTTTCCTGTTTTAACGCATAATTTTCCATATTACAACTATACCATAATATTAATCAAAAATCAAGAGGCGGCGGCGTTTTTACCGTGTCCGTGCGATAAAAAAGGACTGCCGCGCATTGCGGCAATCCCGTTTATTATTCCGCCGTGAGCGGGTACATTCCCTTTAGGCTGTTCCAGATGAAAATGCGCTCGTTTTCGGCTAAGTCGTAGTTTTTGGTTTCGTTTGCGTCGAATGTGACGCTTTCGCTTGCAACGTCCAGCAGTAAGCCGTTATCGTCGTAGCTCGCAATTATGACAGTAGCCACCTGCGCGTCCGCGCCGGTGTTGGTGACCACGCCGTCCGTTATCGTAAACGATTGGTCGGGCTGTTCTGTCTGAACGGAGCTGTAATGTATCGTCGCACCTGTAAGATAATCATTGTCCGAGCCTATGCTTATCCCCGCCCAGTCCTCTTCACTGCCGCCGTAGTATACATCGGTTAGGCTTGTACAACGCCCAAATGCCGATTCGCCGATAGTTGTAATACCTACGGGGATTGTGATACTTGTCAAATCGGTGCAGTAACGAAACGCATAAGTATCTATCGTCCGGACGCTTGACGGTATTTCTATATCTGTCAGGCTTGAGCAATAATAAAATGACAGGCTGCCTATAGATGTCACACTGTCCGGTATTGTTACGCTTGTTAGGTAAAGGCAATGCGCGAATGCGTCTGCCGATATAGAGGTAACGCCATAGGGAATTTCATATTCAGGTGAAATTTTGTCCTTTGCGTATTGAACAAGCTCCGTTTTATCTTTATTAAACAGAACGCCGTCCTCACTCGAATAGTATTCATTATTTTCATCCGCCGTTATTTCCAAGCTCATACATCCATAGAACGCGCCGTCGCCAATGCTTACAACGCTTGCCGGAATTATAATTTCCGCCAATGAATAGCAATCGGCAAACGCCTCTGATCCAATACTTGTAAGATTGCTTGAAATTGTTATACTCGGAAGAGAGGAGCAATCTCTGAATGATGAATTACCGATGCTTACTATGCTGTCAGTCATAGCCACCTCGGTTGCCGCGCAAAAGAGAAACGCGTAATTGCCTATACTTGTAACGCCGTCCTCTATGCTTATCCGAGTTATCTCGCCGCAATAGTCATACCAGGGCGAATAGCTGAAAATAAAATAATCCTCCATAGCGCCCTCACCGCTGATTGTCAGCGTGCCGTCGCTGTCGAGTGTCCATGTCAGATTATCGCCGTCCGCGCCGCATTCGCCGCTTGCGACTGTGCTTGCGAACGATATTGTCGGCGCGAGGGCGGCAAGCATAGCGAACGCCAAAATAAGTCCAAAAATCCTTTTTTTCATTTTCAATACCTCCGTAAAATATATTTTGCCGCAAATAAAAACTGCGCGGCAAGTAAAGTTTACCACAGACGGCGGTATTTTACAAGTATTTTTGAATTTTTATCGCGCGGTGCGGCTTTAATTTGCCGAAATGATAAAATTTCCGTTTCATAAACGCGCCCGCTCCGTCATATATATGTTGTACAGAAAGGTCGGTGGGAGAATGAAGGATTATATCGAAAAACGGTCAATCGAGCTGGCGCAGTATATAATTGAGAACAACGCGACTGTACGCAAAACGGCAAAAATGTTTAATATTTCCAAAAGCACGGTGCACAAGGACGTGCATGAAAGATTGATGAAAATAAATCCCGCGCTGTACAGGGAGGCGCAGGCGGTGTTGGAGCAAAACAAGGCGGAACGCCATATCCGCGGCGGAATGGCGACGAGAGAAAAATATTTATTGGAGAAATTAAGGTGATTTACCTAATTAAAAGGGCTGTTGACTTATGCCAACAGCCCGCATTTTTTAATATTCTACACAAACATGGACGCTAAAAACACAATGCCCATTAAAATCAGTACCGCGTGCACCCAAAACAGAGTCAGCACCGCTCCGTCGCGTCCGCCCTCGAAGCACTGCTTTATCACCTTAACCAGCACAAGCGCCGCGCCGCACACTATCGCCGGCAGGAAGAAAAATCCCAGAAGTCCTCCGCCGACCTCGGTGTTGGCAAGTATAAATTTCAGAATTATCACGTAATACGCCGCGCCGCTAAGCAGCGCGAAAATCAGCAAACCCCATGTGTTTCTTAAAAGATTGAGAATTTTATTTTTCATTTTTTCAACCATTGAACCCTTTCACGAAACTAAGTTTAGAAGAAAATCGTTCGGATTGCCGTTTTGAAAGGCGACGGCATATGTTATATTCCAAGCCTTGAAAAATGGTGAGCCGGGCGATTTTATTCAAACTTATTCCTCGTCAGGCATATCCCAGTTGTGATACACGTCCTGAACATCATCATTATCCTCGAGCATATCCAAAAGCTTTGTCATGGCGTTGATTTGAGCCTCATCGGTCAGCTGAGTCATGGTCTGCGGAACCATACTTACCTGCGCGGAGGAAATCGTGTATTTCTCCGCGAGCGCGTCGCGCACGGCACCCATGCCGCCCGGCTCCGCCGTTACCTCTATGCACTCCTCGTCGATTTCGACATCGTCCGCGCCGGCTTCAAGCGCGTCCATAGTTACCTCTTCCTCGTCAAAATCGTCGTTTTCGATAATTATTATACCCTTTTGGTCGAACATAAAGCTGACACAGCCGTTTTGTCCCATATTTCCGCCGTTTTTATCAAACGCGTGGCGCACATCCGCCGCTGTTCTGTTTCTGTTGTCCGTAAGAGCGTTCACAATCACGGCAACTCCCGCGGGGCCGTAGCCCTCGTAGGTGATGCTCTCGTAATTATCGCCGTCGGTATCGCCCGCCGCTTTTTTTATTGTTCTGTTTATATTATCGTTCGGCATATTGTTTGAACGCGCCTTTGCTATGGCGTCCTTCAAGCTTGAATTGTTGTCCGGGTCGGGTCCGCCCGCCTTAACCGCGACAATTATTTCACGAGCGATTTTTGTGAATATTTTTGCTCTTTGCGCATCGTTCGCGCCTTTTTTACGTTTAATCGTACTCCATTTTGAATGTCCTGACATAATTAAAACTCCTTTTAAATTCATTCATACTGATGTATTTTATCATATTTTTACACTTTTTTCAATACCTTTCAACGTATCGGCGCGGAAATTTTATAAAAATTTTGAAAATATTCGCCGACAGGCGGCGAGGTGAATACTGCGGCGGACATTTCCGACGCAAAAGAAAAGGTCATACTCCGTTTGGAGTATGACCTTTTTACGGTGAGAACCAATCCCGAGGGACTGTTCCCGTTTATTTCAGCATATCGCTAAATTACTGTACAAATGCCTGATAGAGTATTACAGCTGCCTGTGCTCTTGTAGCATTTGCAAGCGGTCCGTATGTGCCGTCGCCCATGCCGTTGATGATACCCGCATTGTTAAGTGAAGCTACAGCCTCAAGTGCATAAGCGGAAATCTGGTCAGCGTCTGTGAACGATGTAGATGTTGTTGAAGTAACACCAAGGCTCATAACCTGAGCAGCCTTATATGTCATAAGAGCCATATCCTGTCTTGTGATTAGGTCGTTAGGACCGAAGTTGCCGTCGCCGTAACCAACTACTATACCATAGTTGCTTGCAACCGATACAGCATGATAATACCAAGCGTCTGACGCTACGTCATCAAAGTATGAATCAGCAGATTCCGAAGTCTTGCCGATTGCGCCTACAAGGATCTGGCAGTATTCAGCTCTTGTGATATTGCCGTTAGGATCGAATGTTCCGTCGCCTCTGCCGCTTACGATACCCTGCTGAGCAAGAGCAAGGATAGCCTGTGCTGCCCATGTTGCATCGCCTAAGTCAGAGAATGTTGTGTACAACGATGATCCTGTAGATGTTGATGTTGTAGCACCCGCGATTGAGCCTGTGCTGCCCGAAGATGAGCTGCTTGAAGATGAGCTGCTTGAACCGCTTGATGAGCTGCTCTTAATCTTAATTGTAGAAGTCTTCGAAATTGTTACTTCCTTCTCAGTGTTCGGGTTAGTATATGTGTACTCGTATACAGCCTTTACAGTACCTGCCAAAGCAGCCTTGAATGAAACCGTACCCTCGTCCTCATCGATTGAAAGCTTTGTAACGTAATCGTCAGCATCGCCTACATCGATTGTAAGAACGCCGTCATCCGTAGGATTCTTTATCGTTGCTTCGATAGTTACCGTAGTACCTGTCGAAACAGTCTTTGAAGACGGTGAAAGTGTAAGTGTCGGTGTCTTAAAGGTTGAGGAACTATTATCGCTTGTATCCAATGACTGTGTCTCATCATCCGGGTTCAGGATTTCGCTTGTTGCAGCGTCAACCAGCTGAGCCGAAACTGTTACATTTTCGTCATAAAGAACGTATACAAGGTTGTCAATGACTTCCTGCATTGATGTTATGCCCAAATCAGCAACGTTTGAAGCGCTGAAGTAACCGTTGATTAGGTTGCTGTACTGTGCATATGTAAGCTCTTCGCCGTTATATGTAGCAACATAGTCTGTGCCGTATACAGCCTCTTCATCGCCTTTCATTACTGTAGCAACGATGTAGTAATCGGATACGTCGCCTTCCGCAACTTCTTCGTCAACCGATACAGTTATACAATCGCTCATCGGGATTTCGCCGACCTCTTCAAGGTCTTCCGTGTCGCTGTCGAACGCAGGAATGTTTACATTAGCAGCTGCTATTGCTACTTCACCCTCATCTGCATCCGAAACACGATAATATGTTCCATCAGTATCTACCATATATGATGTGTCATATAAAGTAATCTGTGCCGTTGATGTGAGTGCCTCGCTAAACTGCAATAAGAATGTTGCAATCGTACCCTCAGGACCAGCTATTGAAGATGTACCCATTGATACCGAATACTGGAACAACGGAAGACTTGTGGCATTAGGAACACCTAATCCTTCTCCAGATACTACTGTTACATCAGTTACAGTATCCGGAACAGTAAATGCAATTTTACCGTTCTTAAAGCCTGCATCTACACCTACAAATCCTGCAATGATTTCAACGGTATTATTTTCTGTGTCAACCTCGCCAAGTGTAAGAGTTATACCCGATGTTACATCAATTATATCATCAAGATCCTCATCATCATCCTCCATTTCAGGAGCACGCGTAGCGTCTGTGGTTGTTACACTTGAGTTCTTCGGAAGTGTTACAGAAGCTGCCTCAATCGCCACCTCACCCTCATCTGCGTCCGAAACACGATAATATGTTCCATTAGTATCTACCATATATGATGTGTCATATAAAGTAAGTTCTGTATCAGATGAAAGCGGTCCACTAAATTGTAGAAGGAATGTAGCTATTTCACCCTCGGAACCGGCTATTGAAGATGTACCCATTGATACCGAATACTGGAACAACGGAAGACTTGTGGCATTAGGAACACCTAATCCTTCTCCAGATACTACTGTTACATCAGTTACAGTATCCGGAACAGTAAATGCAATTTTACCGTTCTTAAAGCCTGCATCTACACCTACAAATCCTGCAATAACCTCAATAGTATTGTTTTCCTCATCAACCTCACCTAAGGTAAGGGTTATGCCTTGTGTAATTTCATCGCTTGAAACCGCATTTACAATCGTAAAGCTCGAGAATACCGAAACAATCATAGCAAACGCGCAAATCAACGACAAAAGCTTTCTGTTTTTGTTCATTTGATTAAACCCCTTTCAGTTTATCCTATAAATAATAATTAAAATTTATTATTCTGCAATGCTACCTGTGATAGTAATGCCAACATTACCAATATTGGAATCTGTACCGCCTGCATCATAATACAAAATGCATGTAGCATCTGATGAATCTATGTACTTGTCGCCATTTACATTACCAACTTCCAAAGTATCTCCAGATGCATATGTACCAACGTTCACATTGCTTGCATCAGATACAGTAATTGTCTTGCCTACATTACCAATATTGGAATCTGTACCGCCTGCATCATAATACAAAACGCATGTAGCATCTGATGAATCTATGTACTTGTCGCCGTTTACATTACCCAAAGTAATTTCCTCGCCGCCGATTGTGAATGAACCTACATAAACTGTGCCGCTTGTGCCGCCCATGTAAACCTTGTATGTACCGCAATCGTCAGCATTGCTCTCTGAATAAGCCGGAAGAACAGCCGTTTTGATTTCAGAATCCTGATCAATCTGAACAATCTGGTCTGCCGTTACGCTTGTGATGTCAGCACCCGGTGCCAATACAAGCAATGTCTTTGTTTCATCGGTTGAAGCGCAATCAATTGTAAGAGTACCGGTAGTACCGTTCTCGTCAACTGAGTACGATGCCGAAAGAGTATCAGCCGCCATAGCCGATGTCGCAACCGCAGCTGTAACTGCCGCTACCGCTGCGCATGATAGAAATAGTTTTGTGAATTTCTTCATTTTGTTTACCCCTTTTCTAAAATAAATTTTTTTGTTTTTTGTTTGTGTGCCTATTTTCATACGGCACGCATACAAGTTACATTCATATACTTACATTATAAACTATTAATTCTAAAATTTCAATTCTTTTTTGATTTTACATTGTTTTTTGTTAGTTTGCAATAAAAATACGCTGATTTTTTATGCACTTTGCACAAAGTATACAAGGGTTTTTAAACGTATTCGACTTAAAACAAAGCCTTTGGCAAATTTCGGAGCGTCCTTCTCGCGTATTATGCGCGGGCGGCTCTTAAGCTTCTGTAATCCCGACTGCTCGATTTGACAATCAAATCGGGGTTTCTTTTTTGGATAACGCGGATAATTTTCATCACGTCGTTCGCGGAAAACTTCGCAATCGGCATATAATAGCATTCGTTATCATAGGTTTCCACATAGAAAATGTCCATGCTCGATATGGTTTTCTTCCTATAAAAGTCCTTAGATTTTTCCAGAGCCTTTATATTACTCACAAACTCCGAGTCTCCGCTCACGTTCCTCTTGATGAAATTCTTGGTTCCTATGAGAACCGCGCCGATTTCATCAACCGGAATTTCCACAAGCTTGGTCTTCGCCGGAATAAACTCGCTCAAAATCTTTATTTTGTTTCCGTAATCATACGGAAGAAAATCGTTCGACCAGTTTTTCATGTACAGGCTCGTGCCGGAAACGGCAATATACGTCGGATAAACCGTGTTTATTCTTATAAGAACATATGTCGCCGCCAAAACTGCTGCAATCAGCCATGCCGCCAAAAACAGCCAGTTTCCCTTTACGATATTGTACACCGCCATAACAAGCGCGAATACGGTCAAAACCGCAATCAGCGTGATTATAACCGAATTTTTGCGTCTGTAGCCGGCTCCCGTGCGCGCCTTTACCCCTGTAGCCATTGTTATTCCCCCTGATTTGTTTTTTGGGAAATGTTTCTTTTGCGAAAGAAATATTTCCTGTCTTTTGTAATATCATCCGCTTTAGTATACGCGTCTTGCGCCCGCGTACTCGCTGCGGTAATAATCGGTGTCAATGGACTGATATTTTACCACGTCGCCGCTGCTCGGCGCGTGAATCATCATATTATTCCCCACATATATGCCAACATGATGTATATATCCGTTCTTCTCAAAGAACACAAGGTCGCCCGGCTGTAATTCGTCTTTATTTACCGGAGTGCCGTTTTGGAATTGATCCTCCGCCACGCGGTTTACGGATATTCCGAGCGAATTGCACACGTACTGTACAAAGCCGCTGCAGTCAAAGCCGTCCGGAGTGGTGCCGCCCCATACATAGGGCACGCCGAGATACTTCACCGCCTCCGCGACTATCGCGTTGCCTGTCGCGTTGTCCTGCGAAAGGTCATACGAAACAACCACGGGATCTCCGGTGGTGTACTCGGGCGTTGAGCGGTATTGGGCAAGCTGTCTGTAGCCCTTTGTAGCCTTTACCTGCTTTTGGATTATCTTTTTCTTGGTTACGGTCTCGCCGTTTTCCTCGACATCCACAAGCTCCTCGTCATAGAAATACAGCAATCCGAGCTCCTCGTCCTCGTATACGAAGTAATATTTATCGTCCTTGTCAAGGATTATCTCGTTTATAACAGGCTCCGCCTGCTCTATGGTGACCTTGACGCAATCCTGCGCCTTTTCAACCTTTGTGCCGCGTCTCAGCGCGGTTATGTACAAATAATATGTGCCGGGATCAAGTCCCTGTATGGTAGCCTCGTATTGATCCTCAACCACCTTGCTGACAATCAGCTCGCTGTCCTCGTTGTATAAATCCACATAGAAATCGTGGTATTGGTCGGACTGCCATACTATCGATAAATAATCATCGTCGGTTACGCCGTCGTTATACGGCGTTATTATCTCCACGCCGGTATCGTAAGCGCTGCCGTAGCTTACAAGCACCTCGTCGGCGCTCAACGCCTCGCCCTCGTCGGTTATGGCGCTTACAACAAGGTTGTAATCCGTGCCCTCGGTGAAAAGCTCTGACGGCAGAGTTATTTCGGTTTCGTCGGTCGTTATGTACTCATTTACGGCGTACTCGTCGTTTTCGACGTCGAACATTTCAATATGATATTTTGTCGCCGCCTGTTCCTCAAGCTCTATTACCACGTCGCTGTCGGAATTGTATTCGGTGTCCGACGTCGGCGACGTGAGAACGGGAGTGGTAACCTCATCAACCTCATTCAGCGTGTAATCCGGATCCTCAAGCTCCACGGTTTCGCTTTCCGCAATCTGCGCTATGCTTTCCGTATCGCTTATTATGCTAGTTTTTATGCCGCCGGAAAGGTCCGTTTCGGTGTTAAGTCCGACGGAGGTTGCGTAGAGCGTGTCTTGAACAAGTATCTCGCTGCCGCTCTCAAGCAGCTGGCGGTATACGGAGAACACATCATAGCCGGTTTGTGTGATTATATCATCAGTATAACTTATATCGCTCATAATGTCAAGTGTTGAAAGCCATGCCTGCGAGCTTAGGTCGGAATCCTCGACATATATTGCCTTGGCATTCTTGCTGCGGTTCGCGTTTATGATGTCGAGCAATATAAGAGATTTGGAACGCTTCACGGACGTGCTGTCCGTCATTCCGCGATACCTGGGATTATACATCACGCTGTCAACCTTGCCGTTTTGGTCGGCGTAAAATCTGAAGTTGTCGTTGTCGGTGTAATCCGCCGTAACGGAATAATCGTCGCCGGAGCTGATTCCGTTAAAATCAAAGTCGGAGCAGTTTGTGAACACGGCGCATATTCTGTCCGCCTCCACGCCGACCATACAGAATTTCGAGTAGTCGGAGTTGTACACATACCATTCAAATCCGTATTCGGTTTCGTCTATTCTGTTCGGCATTCCGAGAACGTCCGTCACGGTGTCTATCTTCGCGCCGACGGTAATATCGGTATCACCGACTGTTATTGTTATGTCGCGGGCAAAGTAGTCGTACACGGTGTTAATAAGGCTCTCACATTCCTCCTTCGTAAGCTCCTTGTTCGGCTCGCTTCCGAATTTGGTCGTGATTATTCCCTGCTTCATCATGAACGCGTACGCCGTTCTGTTTTCATCGTCTATGTAGGCGTTGTCGTAGCACTCGTTCAATATGGCGTTGGTTTCATCCTCGTATATTGTATAGCTGTCGTTATAGCCGACTATGGTTTTATACAATATCGTGATAAAATCCTGTTTTCTTATACTCTCATCCTGCGACGCCTCGTCGGTTTCGTCAAAGTTCACATAGCCGAGAACAACGGATTTGAGCATATTTTCGTCAAGCCCCGAGGTATCAAGTCCCGCCGGTATTTCCACCTCGCTGTCAGTAAGACGCTCGTAGAGCGATACCGCGCTTTCAAGTGCCTCGGTTTCGGATACGGGCGTGTCCGCCAGCACCGATATGCCTATTTGTGAAGTACCCGCAAGCAGCATCGCCGCCATTATGGCGCATAATACCGTCTTTTTTCGCTTTTTCAAGTACAATCACCCCTTTTATCTTTATAATTCAGTGTTCATTATATCAGATGTTACGCGAATTGTCTATAAATAAATTGTGAATTTTTTGTGACCAAATTAAGCCGTATTTGAGATTTTTGGTTGACACTTACCGTAAAATATTATAAAATATTTAATAAGTATACATC
>JAJQAT010000120.1 GCA_021203665.1 Bacillota bacterium | reverse complement strand
ACTATGGGTAGGAAGATAATTCTTTCTACAAAACCTATGCGGGATGATAAGTCCCTTTTCTTTTCATATAATACCACAAAAAAACGGCTGTGTCAATCCCTTTGAACGGATTTTTAGTCTTCCCGCGCGGAAGATACACACGCGATAATTATTTTCCGATAAAATTTAAAAAAAATATTGACATATTATGATTTTTATTGTAAAATGCATAGTGTAGTGCGACAGTGCAGAAAGAGGTAATTATTATGATTAAGTTTTCAATGGCAAATTTGAACAACCTCCTACTCCTAAGCTGAAATGACAATGTGGTCTTCGGTTTAGTTTTTCTGTACTGCAAGGTATTGAAATTATGGCTGGGTCACATTGTGGCTCAGCTTTTTTCGTTAAAAGGAAGGTGTTTATTATGAATTATCAGAAATATCAAAAAATGTATCATCCGGTACCCCTGGAGAACCGCGAATGGCCCTCGCATGAAATAACAAAGGCTCCCGTTTGGTGCAGCGTCGATTTGCGCGACGGCAATCAGGCTCTTTACTCGCCTATGACGACCGATGAAAAAATCGAGTTTTTCAAATTTATCGTAAAGCTCGGCTTTAAGGAAATCGAAGTCGGATTCCCCGCGGCGTCGCATACGGAATTTGAATTTGTGCGCCGTCTTATCGACGAGGATTTAATACCCGACGACGTTTCCATTCAGGTGCTTACCCAGGCGCGCGAGCATATAATAAAGAAAACCGTCGAGGCGCTTAAGGGCGCCAAGAACGCGATTATACATTTGTACAATTCCACATCGACACTTCAGCGCGAGGTTGTGTTCCGCAAAAACAAGGAGGAAATCAAGCAGCTTGCCGTGGACGGCGCGAAGCTTGTTAAAAGCCTTGTCTCGGGTCAGCTTGACGGCAATATCCGCTATGAGTATTCTCCCGAAAGCTTTACCTGTACCGAGATGGACTATGCCGCCGAGGTTACCAACGCCGTGCTTGACGTTCTCGAGCCGTCGCCGGACAACAAGGTCATTGTAAATCTTCCGTCAACAATAGAGGTGGCAACGGTAAATATTTACGCCGACCAAATTGAATATATGTGCAAGCACCTCAAAAACCGCGAAAACCTTGTCATAAGCGTTCACGCGCACAACGACAGGGGTACGGGCGTTGCCTCGAGCGAGATTGCGCTGCTTGCGGGCGCGGACAGAATCGAGGGCACCATTTTCGGCAACGGCGAAAGAACCGGCAATGCCGACATTATCACAATCGCGCTTAATATGTTCTGCCAGGGAATAGACCCGAAGCTTAATATTGACAATATAGACGAGATTATAGAGGTATACGAAAAGTACAACCGTCTGCCGATACATCCCAGACACCCATACGCGGGCGAAATGGCGTACGTGGCATTCTCCGGCTCACATCAGGACGCGATAAAAAAGAGCATGGATAAATTCGGCGCGAGTCCCTCGAACAAGTGGGCGAATCCGTACCTTACAATCGACCCGACCGACATCGGCAGAAAGTACGAGCCTATCCTTATAAACAGCCAGTCCGGCAAGGGCGGCGTAAGCTATATTATGGAAAACAAATACGGCTATACCCTTCCAAAGCCCATGCTTGTCGAGTTTTCGGCGACAATAAACGATATGTCGGACGAGAAGCAGACCGTGCTTTCAAATCACGAGATACATCAGGCGTTCAAGGATATATACGTGAATGTTTCACACCCGATCAAGACGCGTTTCTACCGCTCGTCGGAGGACGGCGACAGCACCGTTCTTTCCGCCACAATCGAGATGAACGGCAAGGTTTCCTCGATTCAGGGCAAGGGCAACGGTCCCTTGGACGCGCTTTGCAACGGATTGAGAAAGCATCTTGACATACCGTTTGAAATATGCAATTACACCGAGCACGCGCTCACGCGCTCATCGGATTCAAAGGCGGCGACCTATATCGCCATATCAAACGGCGGCAAAATCTATTGGGGCGCGGGCGTGGACGCGAATATCAATACCGCGTCGATATACGCGCTGATTTCCGCGGTAAACAGAATGCTTGCCGATAAATAAGCAAAAGAGAGGACTTCCCTATTCGGGATTTCCTCTCTTTTTTTGTGCGGCTTTTACTTAAGCTTTTGCGCCAGGCGGTATATAACAACGCAGGTCCAAAGCTGCGTGTAATCCAGTCCCAGACCGTCGCCCGTTCCTACGATTATGCCGTTATCCACGCACCACTGTACCGCCTCCCGCGCCCATTCGGGCATATTTTCATCGATATAATTATAAATCATCGGATTTTCGAGCTTATACACCTCGTTCTGCAAAACGTCTATTCTCGCGGTTTCCTCCGAAATCATTTGTTTTAATTCCTCGTATTGTGACATTGTAAGTCCCTCCTCTGTTTTCACTCCGATTACAGCGTCGCCTATCGCCTCCGCGATTTTCTCCGCTCCAATGCTGTTATATAAATCAACGTCTGTTTTTGTGTCAACAAAGCAAACCTCGACAAGCATCGCCCGCGCGTTTGTTTTGCGTATGACGTACAAATTCGACCCATCCTTTATTCCGCGGTTCACAAATCCCAGCTCCGCCATATTTTCACATACAAGCTCCGCCTGCGTGAATACCTCTCCGTTATAAGTGTAAACCTCACAGCCCTTGCCGCCGCCGCTGTTAAAATGCACCGACACAAACAAATCCAGCGCCTGCGCGTTCGCTTTGGCTACTATTTGGCTCAGGTTCTCGCTTACCGTGGATGCGTAATCATTCGTACAGTCTATAACCGTAACGCCGTTTCGGCGCAAATAGTCCATAAGCTTATATCCGACGGCGCGCGTTTCGTTGCTTTCATCTATATAGCCCGATGCGCCGCTGCCGGTTGTTCCGCTGACCGTATGTCCGCAGTTTACTCCTACTATCATATCCGTCACTCCTTTAAATCATTTGTTCTGTATATAATATGAAATCAAATCGCGAATGTTACATATCGTTTTTATCCCTCAGCTGCAAAAGCACGTTTTTTAACGCGTCCGGCATCTTTGTGGAAACCGCCGCCACGTTTTCAAGTATGGATATGCCCTCGTTGGCTATGTAAAACATTATTACCATTTCGCGTACGGGCGCGGCGCCGGTTAATGTCTGAACGACATTTGCCAGCGCCACCATAACCAATATGGTTATTTTTTTAAGTATGCCCTTAAATCCTATTTCGCTTGACATGGTTTTCGCGTATACAGCCTTGATAATTCCCGTTACATAGTCAAGCGCCATAAGCGCCGCAAGCGACCACAAAACCGTGTCCCACTGTCCGAAAAGCGCCGCCGCTATGCCGCCGACAAGCCCGAAAATCACACTTGCCGCATTAAATATTTTATCCATCGGTATTCTCCTTTCCCGTTTATTCCGACAGAAGTATTTTACTGCCGTTAATACATAAATCCCCGTCCTCGTCCGTTTCAATCACATTGGAGCCGATTGTAATTTTCTCCGCGCACAAGTCGCCGGTAAAATCCATTTTGCCGTCATCGCCTATGCACAACGCCGCGTTTCCGCTGTTGTCCATAATTTTGCACACAAAGCTTCCGTTGCTGTTCCCTATCCTTGCCTTTAAAATACCCGAGGCGGATATTTCAAGCAAGTCCGACAAAATGGAAAGCTCGCCGCTGTCGCTCGTCAGTGTTATTCCCGAATTGGATATAACTCCCGCGACGGACTGCGCCTTTACCTTTCCGCTCGACGTTGAAACCTTGCTGTAGCGCCTTGCGAGAGTGCCCATTTGCTCCAAATAGAAAAACAAATCCTTTTTTATTCTGCCTATCGACACAACCGTGCTGTCGCCCCGGTACGGGTAATATTCAATCTTTATAACGCGCTCGGGTATTTCCGTTCCGTTATCGCATACCGTAACCGTGTCGCCTATTTTGAGACGCTCCGTTTCGCCGTACTCCGCAAGCTTTGAAATATCCGCGAAGGTTCCCGTTATATTCACGCACGGTATATCTATTCTGTCCTCGTTTTCGCTGTCAAAATCCCAAAGCGCGCGGCGCATTATCTCCTCCGGCTCGGTATAGTCCGAATAATCTCTGTAGCCCTCGCGCACTCCGTATATATCGGCGTTGGCGCTCTGGATATACTGCACGCCGCCGTTTACGCTGCCTATATGCGCATCGTCCTTTCCGTATGGATACAACCGCGTCACCATGTCGGTTATGTCGCGCTCCACCGATATATCCTGCATATTCTTCGTCAGGTCAAGACGAATATTCGTGTCTTCTCCTATGCGCTCCACCAACGCTATTTTATAATTATCCGCGTAAAGCTCGCCCTTGCCGCAGCTTTCCGTTATGGATTTTATCACGTCATATGGATTCGTCTTATCCGCGGAAAAGAAATCTATCATAAAACCGTCATAGTCCACGCGCCGCATACCGAGCGCGTCAAGCTCGCTGTCGGACAAAAGAGAAAAATCCGTTCCGTCTATCGCGGCGGCTATTACCTCGACAGGATTTACTCCTATCATATCGGGAATATTCTGCAAATGAATATTCGGCGCGTCGGCGTTATAAACGTGCCGGCACTCGACCTCAAGCACGGAATTTGAGCCGCGTTTTCTGACCGCCTTGATAATTCTGTATGCTTGTCCCTCGCACAGTACAAGCTTATTTTCACTTATAATATCGGACTTCTCGTTCAGCGGATACGAAAACTCAAGCATACGCGTTCCGTTTATTTCATAAGTAACGCGGACGTTATACGCGTCGCCTATAACTATGCCCTCCTCAAAGGCTTTGCTGTCATGGGGGAAAATTTTAAGCATCGCCGTCACCCCAATCCACATCGCCGAAGTGCGTGCCGTACATAAATTCCGGCGTGTAGGTCACTGAAATTTGTATGCTGTCGGTATTTGAATTTTCAATATGCAATATATTTTCTCCCGCCGCAAATTCAAAAAATTCACCGCTCACGCCTATGCTCCCGTTTTCGTCCGTCACATTCTGCTTTTCAAAATCCACGCTCACATCGCCCGACGCGGTAAACGAAAGCCGCTTTTCTCCAAGCTCCATAATTATTCCCTCGACGTTGCCGATTAAGTCGATAACCGGTCTTACGGGGCGGTCGCCGAAATTCAGAACGCGCAAATCATCACTGCCCGATAAAGTAAAATCAAACAGGTCCTCATATTCCAGCGGTATCATTTCGTCAATGTATATATCCGTGTCCAGCACGATTCCGTCGGTGTCGAACACGCAGTAACCGAACGGCTCCGCGCGGAATGAAACGTCTATAACCGCTTTCCTGCCGTTATGCTCCGGCATATATATAATCTCGTCGCTTATTTTGCCCTTCCAAATTATAAGCGGCATATCGTCAAATATAAGCTCGCCCGCGCCGGTGAGCCACAGCGAAATATCCGTCAGCTTTTCCTGCATTTTGCTTATATTTTCCGCGTATATTCCGATTGACACGGTAAAATATCTGTCGCTGTAAAATTCGCGTCCCGACGAATTTGACGCGGAAAAATCATATACGCCGTCGCGGCAGGTTATGTCTGTTGTAAGGCTCTTCACAGACGGGCGTATGGGACGCGATTTTGTTCTGACCGTCACGCCTATCTCGGATGAGTGACGGCCGTTAAATTTAAATCCATTTCTCATTTTTATTATTCTCCCGATTAATTTGATAAAAAACGCGCCGTTTTAATTGTAGCTCCCATAGGATATACTCAGCCCCACTCGGTTTTTCAGCGCCTCTATAACAGCCGAGCTGTCCGCGGTTATGCTTATATTTCTGTTGTCCGAATACGAGCTTGACGACGCGCTCACGGACTTAATCGCGCTTATGGTCTGGGCGAACAGCGACGCTATTGTATTCTCCATGCTTTGTATATCGTAATTCACGCTTTGCACTATTTCCTCTATATTCACGCCCGATTCCTCTATCGCGGCAAGAAGATATTTTTTATTCGCCTCAACTATGTCATAGCTTTCCTCGAGAGAATCGAGAGTCGCCTGATGCTCCTTTTGCAGATTATACAGCTCCTCCTCGCGCTCTATTTCCTTCATTTCCTCTTGGAGCGATTTGTATTTATCCATTCCCTTTTGGGTCACGGCGTTTTCATATATCTCAAGCTGTTGAGATATTTCCGCCTTGGACACAGCTCTGTCCTCTACAGTCCACGAGCTTTGCAGTGCGCTTTCCTCATCGGAAAACTGCTGCTTTAAATCGCTTATATAGCTTTTTTGACGTTCAAGCAGCGTGTTTACCTCATCCATTTTCGCCTCGTACAAATCAAGCATAGCGTACATCGTATCGTCGCGGTATTCCTGCCAGCCGATATAGCCGCCGTCGTACATCTCCTGTATGCGCTCGATGCTCCGCTCGTAAAATTCAACCGGACTGTCGCCCGCCTCGTACCAGTCGTCATATGTGTCGCGTATATTTTTCCAATTTTCGGCGTCGCTTTTCCATTTTTCATATACGGCGTAATTGCTCTCGTTTTCCAGCTTGCCGATTTTTAAATCCACTCCCGCCTTATAATCGTAGAAATCCTCCCAGATTTCCTTTATCTCGTCGGCTGAATAGAGTGTGGATTGCACCATTTCCGACACCATTGCATTGTAATTTTCAAGCTGTCTTTGATACGCCTCTATTTGCTCCGAAACGCTCATATCCTCTACCTCGGTTTGGTATTTTATCCACGCGTCGGAGCTATTTTTGTATGATGAAAGTGCGTCCTCATTCGCCTGCTTTTCGGCTTCCCATATTTCCTGCCGAGATGAAAATATCTCCTCCTGAATCTCCTTTACGGCCTCGCTGTCATAAGCAAACTCCTCCATAAGCTCATTCCACCAAGCAAGCTCCTCCTCGGGCGACATATCGTGCGTGTTTTTATAATGAGTTAAATCGGCTTTTGCCGTTTCAAACAGCTCGTTATTTTTACCCGACGCGTAATGCGGCAAACCCATACCGGACATTATCGCCCTTGTTTCGCGCGCGGTATACACCTTGTCGCCGCTTGAAAGCGGCACAATAACATCGCGTCCGCCGAACATCATAAGCCGCCCGTTATGCTCGATAAGCTCCCTCGGGTCGCTTATGCCCCTTTCATCGTTCACAACGGCAAGTCCCTCGTGCGCGTTCCTTGTGCCGGATGCGAGAAACGCGGAATTTACCGCGTTATACTTCACCGAAACGGTAATCGTTTTATCGGTTAAGCTGTTTATATTCGCCCTTGCGGAGCTTACGCCCGCGGCGGTATTGTCAACGGCGGTCAGAGTTATTTTTGCCTCCTTGCCGTTAAATTCGTTCATAAGCGTGCCCGCGGACGAATTAAGCCGCGCGATTTGCGCCTCGGCATTTTCGAGCGCGCTGATAAGTCCCGACGCGTCGCCGGTGATACTCACCGAAAGATTGGCAGCCTCTGCCATAGCTATACCTCCTCTCCGTAAAACATTCTCAGATGTTCGTTTTTATGAAATCCCGAATCCTGCTCCAACCCGTCCAAAAGTCCGAACAGAACCCATGGATTTTGCCTGCCCACCTCGTCAGGCAGCAGATGGTGGTATTTTAAAAGCAGAGGATATATGTCCCTCAGCACACCACCGCCGCCTGACGCTACTCTTTTTTTGAGGCAAGCGCGTCAACATAAAAGCCCCATAGCGTGATACACATTTTTGAACGCTCGCCCGCGTCAAGAGCGTCTATAACGTCCTGCGTGGCGTCCGTTCCCTCAAACAGATAGTCAACCGCTCCGCGGCATATGCTGAGCGGTCCTTTTTTGCCGTCATCGTTATGGGCGTCGTTTATAAGGCACATCGCCTCAAAATCAAAGGGCTTTGAAACATATTTTGTGTTATCCTTTGTAAATGTTATAGTATGCTGCATATTATTTACCTCCGCTTAATATATTTTTCGGTCATACGGCGCGCTTTTTCCGCGCGCCGCATTACCTTAACAATTTCCGATTTACGCCGCCGGATAATAATTCATATCCGAGAACCACTGCTCTTCAAGCTCTTCTCTCGTCACGGTGTCGGGCAAATCGCTTTCGTCGAAATACGCGTAATAATTATTGTCGTAATCGCGCTGTACCGCCGTGTAGGTCGCCTTGGCGGTCTGCTTGTCGATACTGCCGCTCGACGGCTTTGTCTTGCCTCCTACGTTTGAGGCAAAGCTGTATGAGCCCTTATAATATCTCACATAGCGGTAGGAGCCGTCGGATTTAAGTATTCTCCACGCCACGCCGAAATACACGGTTTTCGTGTCGTTTCCAACCTCCACAACGCCGTTTTTGCGTTCGATGCCGCGCCAAAGAGCGTCCACCTCGGGCGGAATATCCGCATTGGTTATGTCGTGTCCTATTTTTTCAATATAGCTCGAGGTTTCATACGCGCCGTTATCCGCGTCGAAAACCTCGCTGCCGCCCGCGTCCGTGGGCGAAATCTCAACGGTTCCTCTGAGGCTGTACGCCTCGCCGTATTCCGCTCCGCCGCTTCCGTCGCTTGTCAGCTCAAAAAAGGTATAATTGTCCACACCGATAGTAGGCAAGGGTTTGTTTGCCATAATATTTTCCTCCGTTTTTTTATTTTGTCTTAAAGTAGGATTTCCCGTATTTTTTTACAAAGTGAAATACTTCTGAAATCTCATTGTTCTGTGATAAATTTTATCTTCCTTTTTCGGAACGTCCATAGACATTTCTCTTGTCCAGCCGTCCTCCTCCATTACGTCGTTCACCAGAATCGAAAGCTCGCCGCACTCGCTCGCAAGGTCCGACCACACATCAATTTGAAGATGCCCGTCCTGAATACACTCGCTGTTATCCGCGTAAAATCCGCCGCATTCCGTAAGGCAGTAATAGCTTATTATCGGCGTTTCCGCAAACACCTCGGGATATTGATACACAACATTGCAATTCAGCTTCGACAGGGATTTTTCGGCTTCGACATTAATATCAAGCATTTTGTCACTCTCCTTTTGCGCGCACAGCCGCGTCTAAAATTGACGCCGTTACCGCTTGGGTATTGCCCAAAAGCGACGGTACAAGATACGGCTGCGCCGCCGCCCTTGAGGTGCCGAATTCAACATATGACGCGTAATCCGTATTCGCGGAAATTTCCGCTCTGTTTCCCGACGAGCTTACCGTTATGGACGACCTGAGTCTTCCCGTGTCAACGGGGCACAAGGACTTCGCGCACTCGCTCACGATTTCCGCGCCTGCGGCGACTATTTCGCCAAGGCTCTCCTCGATTTTTTGCGCCGCCCTTTTAAGTCCGTTATCATATGTAATTTCAACCTTCATTCTCCATACTCCTTATTACGGCGGTCATTCCGAAGCTCCATATTTCCGTTTGGCAAATCATATACTGCGCGCCGCCGAATTCCACGCGTCTGCCGTTTTTAACAAAATCATTCTTATCGCAGTAAAGCTTGTAGCATCGGTTTTCCGTTAAGCCGTATATGCGGCTTTCGGTATCGGAGGTATACGGCTGAACATCGCACACAACGCTGCCCAGAAGAGTCATTTCACCCTTTTGATTATAACCGCCCGGGCTTTGCTCGTATACGGCTATTTCAACATCATAAAATCTCTCAAACGGATTCATCATTTTTCTCACTCTCCAAATCAGACGGCACCTTTACTTTTCGGCTCATGAACGGCTTTAAGCGCGCGGCGTATTCGCTTAAAAAATCATATTCCCCGTCTTGGTATTCCACGCGTCTTTCTCCCTCGGTGACAGACTTCACACCGCCTCGCTCTCTTGCCTCAAACTGTCTTGCGACAAGCGCGGGAATAAGGCTGACAAGCGGGCGCGGCAGCACCTCTATTCGGCAATACGCCATCACCGCGTCCGCCGCGGCGTCAATCAGAAGTGAGAGCAGCTCGTCGCTGTCCTCATCGTCAATATTCAAAAGCAGCCTTGATGCTTCAAGGATTTCGGTTTTAATCTCCTCCACGATACACACAGCCTTTCTTTATTTATTATTCGCCGTCGGATACGAATACATATATCGCGTCCTTTTTATTGTCCAAAACAAACGCGTCATAGTATACTCTGCCCTCTACAAGCCAGCCGTTTATGCCCGGAGGATTATCGTGAATTTTATATTCCGACAGCTTTACCGGCGAGGTTGTCGCCGCCTGATTTGTGATGATAAACTCAACATTATCGGGCAAATACGATTTCGGCACAACTATTACCGGAATACCGTCGATGGTTCCCACCTGTCCCTTTATAAGCATATCCTGCGACATATCGCCGTTTCTTATAAAGCTTGAATCCTCCTTGATATTCTTATAGAAATTGCTCGAAACAAATGCCGCGCTGCCCGCAAGCGGAACATTATTTTCAATAAGAGCCGACGCGCCCGTAAGGAACGCGTCATAGGCGTTCGTGTTGGAAATTGTGCCCGAGGCGGTAGTGCCCGCGCCCTCGCAGATTTTTTCAAAGCGGTACTTGTCGATTTCCGGAACAACCTTTTCGCGAATCTGTCTTTGCAGAGCCGCTCCGGCGGCGTTGGACATCTGAGTATCGTTGTATGTGCCTCTGTCAATCGTAAAGGTAAAGCTCCTGTCCTTTGACATTGTAAGCTCCTGAACGGTATTCTCTATTTCCTGCGGAGTGCCGTAGCGGTTTGTACCCGTCACGGAATAATCGTTCATCTCCGCCGCCGGAACGGAATATATATTGACGGTTTTTACACCCACAAAGTCATAATCCGTATTTACCGCCGGAGAGGTCATAGATTCTCTCGCAAATTTTTCGTCAATTTTTTGAGCGTATTTGCTCGCGTAATTTACAGCCATTTATAATCAATCCTTTCAAAATACTAATCACATTCCCAGACCGTTTAAAAACGGATCGCCCATAGGTTCTTTTTCTTTGGAAATCCTCGGCAAGGCTCCCTTTAAGCGGTTGGAAAGTCCGTTTTCGATAGCCTTCATATACTCCGACTTGAACACGCTGATATTTTCAGCCGTTACCTCCCTGTCGGGGTCCGCCACCATTTTGGCAAAGCTTACCGGCAGCTCCTGCGCGGCAAGCTCCTTTGCCGCCTCAAACTCCGCCCTTTCGCTCATATACTGCTGTCTTTCGGTTTCAAAGTCCTTTTGTCTTCTTTCCATTTCAACCCTGGCTCTTTCCTCGGAGGACATCGACGCCATTTTTGCGGCGTCCTCGCGCTCCGAGGCAATCCTTTCTTTAAGCTCCTTATCCCACAGCGCCTTTTCGCCTTTCAGCGCCTCGGCGACATAATCGGCGATAAGAGCTTTCAGCTCGCCGTTTTTGTGTCCTTCGTCATTTTTGTGTCCCTCATACGTCTTGGGAATATTATTTTTTTGTGTCCCCTGTTTCTTTTTCTCGTCCATAATTCTTTCCTTTCTGTACGGTAAAATAAATTGTTATGCTTTTTGCCCCTCGATTATTCCTCATTGACTCTCATCTTTTCATCAAGCATACGCTCCTTTGCGGCAAGCTGAGCCTCCTCCTTGGCATCGCCCACAAAGGACAGCTGGGAAAGCAGTGTTTCACTGGTGGCGATACCCGCGAGATTTCTCACCATTTGAGATACCTCCAATTCGTTCACGGGCAGATTTCTTGTAAACACAACGTCAATCCTATGAATAGGCACATATTCCATAGCGCCCTTCAGCGACAGGAAATTGGTGTAAAGCTCAAAACGCTTTTTCAGGGATTTTGTGAAATAGCGTTCCTTGTTTCTGACGTGCTGTTCAAAGCCCATAAGCTTATATTTTATCGCCACACCCGAAAGATTTGTTCCGAAGGTCTGATCGGACAGGTCGGGTATCATCGAGAAATGATGAATATCCGTTTTAAGGCTGTCCTTTAAAACCTCCACGTCGCTTTCGGACATAACCTTGGCAAGATACTGAGCCTCGGCTCCGTCATAGCCCATAAGTATACGTTCCTCGCGGAGCTTTTTCGCCTGCTCGCTGTCAAGATCGATTCCCGTCAAAAACAGAAACGCGTCAACAAATTGCTCCTTGTCGTTTACTCTGTCCGATTCCAAAATGTTGTAGGCGTCAATCAGCGGTATAAGCTGTTCAAAATCGCCCTGCCGCTCCTCGTTGTTGCGGTATTCCACCATCGGTAGCTTTCCGAAATAATGAGGACGCTTGTCGGCAAGCCTCATATGCAAAAAGCTGTCGGCGTCGTTTTCGTATGTGTAAATCGTACTGTCGTCGCACACAATGCAGCAGACGCCGGTAACACAGCCGTCAATATCGCGCTTTTTGTAATAATGTATGCCGTAAAGCGGAATTTCTCCGACGCCCGCGCCGTACACAATAAATGTGTTTTCCGTGGGCAGTGCCGCGCTCCTGGGCAGCGATTCCTCGTCGGCATAAACAAGCTCGTAAGCCCTGCCGTATATGCTCATCAGCTTTTCAAGCTCCGCGTCGATGCTCGGCATATCCTGAACGCAAAAGCTGTTTTTAACCGCCTCGATGTCGTACCCGTCGGAGCAGGTATAAGACACCGGATTGCCCACAAGATAGCTTTTCGCAATATCCACAATATACTTTGCGTGATTGCATACTATTTTGTTGTTGGCAACGCTTTCGCTTGAGCGGCGGCGGGAGCATATGGCATGATTTCCCATATAATAGTTATACAGCCTTTCAAACCGCGCCTGCTCTAAGGAATGCCGCGCGATGAGCTTTGCGAGTATCACGTCCGTCATTCCGTCTTTTACAATTTCCTCGTCAATTATCATAGATTTAAATCCCTCCTGTTTATAATCCTCGCCTTTTTTCTGCTTATTTCGTCCTCCAGCGCGTAGCGCACGGCATCTATACTGTGATTGTTTTTATCCGGATACACGGAGCGAAATTCACCGTCAATATCCCGCTCCAGCTCGTATTCCGAAAATTCCCGCGCCGCATTGGGACAGCGTGCGCAGTCAATCACAATTTTTTCAAGTCCCTGCAAAAATTTTATACCGTATTCGATACTGTCGGGACCCTTTTTAGCGCCGCGCGCCCGCAGTCCGAAATAACGCAAATCATTTATGCTCTTCGGCTCTGCACTGTCGCAGACAATCATTTTATCGGCATAGCCCTTTTTCATAATCCTCTCCGCTGCGGCATTGTTTGTCAGTCCCCTCGCGTAAATCTCATCAAAAATATACAACCTGTTATTATGGAAAAAACATATTACATACACAAAGGGGTCCGCGGCAAATCCGAAATCCACGCCGCATTTAATATTGTCAAACCCGTCAATTTCCTCACGGGTTATCGAGCGTATTTCAAGATTATCGAAAATCTCGCCGCCGGTACCGGTGACCTCGCCCAAATACTCGTGTCTGTAGCGGTCAATATGCAGCTTTTTAAGATACTCCGCCTCCAAAAAAAATTGTTCTCCGAGCCATTCGCGCGGCACGTCAAGATATGTGCTTTTGTGAATGAGCATATCCTCTCTCTCGCTTACCGCCTCGCGGTTGACCCAGCTTCGCCGGTTGGCGGGAGGATTATAGGAATAGAACACCGTAAATTTTTCGCCGCCGCGCATCATGGATTGGTTTATCGAACGGATTTCCTTCATCCCGTAAAACTCGTCCAATTCCTCGTACCAGATATAGCGGATATACCCGTTCGTCACCTTTGTGGATTTAAGCTTTTGCACCTTATCGGCGCCGCGGAACAATATTTTCTGTCCGGTCTTTTTATAAATCATCTCGGGGACGCTCGGCTTTATTTCCCACATATCCGCCACTCCGAGCTTTTGCACCGCCCATTCGAGCTGCGCAAAAACGCTGTCCCTTAGGTACGCTCCGACCTTACGCAGCGCGACGGCGTTGGCGTCGGGATTTTTCATCATGCCCAGTATTATCTCAATACTTACAAAGCTTGACTTTGCCGAGCCTCGTCCGCCGCAAAGCCAAAAATGCGTGTAGTTGTCAATCTCGCGGTGCACCCTGTAAAACGCCGGCGCGATAAGAGCGTCAAGACTTCGCATCGCTTTCCGCCTCGGCAATATTGTCAATAATTATCACATCGCCGCACGCGCTTTCCTTTTTATCGCCGAACATTCCGTAATATTTAGCCAAATTCTCCGCCGCCTTTACCGAATCCGACAATTTCGTATTTTCCGCGTGATACCCTCGGCACCGCATAACATCGCTCCAAAATTCAAGAATTTCCTCCTCGCTCGCAACCGACAAGTCAATCATTCCCCTCTTTTTGCGCGGAGAATGAATAATTATGAAAAACCTTGTTCCTCATCACATCACCTCACTTAAAACAGTACGTCCGTTTTATACACACACTCGCTGCAGCCGACGCATTCCTCATCCTCGTCCATATAGTAATATTCCGGCTCGAACGCGCCGCATACCGGACATTTCGGATTGTCGGATTCATCACAATCGCCGTAATTATCCGTGCGCTCCAATTCCATAGCCAGAATAGCCATAGGGTCATCATTTGAGTAAATCATAAGCACTCCTTTCTATCTTTTTAAGATACTTTGCTTTTAAAAAATATATTCCGGAAATCCGGTTTACCTTTAAGACACTTTTATTATATCATAAAA
>JAJQAT010000022.1 GCA_021203665.1 Bacillota bacterium | reverse complement strand
GCCTATATACATTATATTTGATTTTGAAATATTTTGCAATAACCAACTCAAAACTTGACACAATTTCTATTCTATAGTAGAATAGAGCTGTTACGGAGGTGCTAAAAATGAAAAAAACAGCTGCCGTTGCGGCGGTTTTTATAATACTTGTGTTGGGGTGCGTATCGGCGAGCGCGGCGGCGGACGTCGCGGCGCTTATGTATCACAGCGTTACGGAGGATTCGTCAAGATGGGGCGACTATACAATATCTCCCGAGCAGCTTGACGAGGATATTCAATATTTCACGGACAGGGGCTATATAACCATGACCGCCACGGAGCTTGCCGAAGCGAGCATGGCGGATATTGACGGAAGAAAAATTCTCCTGCTCACCTTTGACGACGGATACTCGAATTTTTACACGGACGTGTTTCCGGTGCTGAAAAAGCATAACGCAAAGGCTACTATGTATCTTATCGGCTCATACATAAACCGTTACGGCTACCTAAGCGAGGACGAAGCATATGAAATGGCTAACAGCGGACTTGTGGAAATAGGAAATCACACAAACGCGATTCACCATACGCCCGTGGAGCAGCTTGTCGGCATATACAATAACCCAAATTCGTTTTTTGAGGTGCTTGCCGACATAAGCTCGAACGGCGAAATTTTAAAAAAGGTCACGGGCAAGGATATTACAAGCATTTCATGGCCCTACGGCTATTTCACGGCGGAGCTTGACGGCGCTGTCAAGGAACGCCTCGGATACGCAATATCGTTCAGCACGGAGTACGGAGTAAATAAGTATAACGGCGACACGTCATATCCTTTAAAGCGTATGAACAGGGAGTATTCCCTGTCCTCGCAGGAGGTGTTTGAAAGAGCGGAAGAAAGATTTTAAAATACGCGGAGCTAATATGAAAAAAATACAAATCGAAAAATTTGATATAAAAATAAATAAGGAAAGCGTGCTCGGCACGCTCGGCTGCTTTAGGGAAAGCAGCGTTTATGATACCGTTTCCGAGTATTTTGACGAGCTTGAAAATGAGGTGTACGGCTTAATATCTCCGCGCGCGGTTATGGCGCCGGACGGTATGAGGGCGTATTGCCTGCTTACCCTCGGCGAAAAAATAAGCGAATACTCAAAGGCGTTTTTTGATAACGGCGAGGGTATGAAGGGTTTGCTTGCCGACGCTATGGCGGACGAGTATATTTTTGCGATGGATAATATCTTGGCGGAGCGTATCAAGTACGAATGCGCGGTTGAGGGATACGGAGTAAAAAAACGCCTTGACGCGCCTAAGGATATTCCTCTTTCGCAGCAGGAGGTAATTCTCGAAAAAACAGGAATTGACGGTGTGGGATTGACGAGCGCGTTTATGTTTGAGCCGGCAAAAACCTTCGGATATATAATAGAATTTACGCTTGATGAAAGGATGTTTAACGCGCAGCATAACTGTGAGGAATGCGGTAATTTTAACTGCCCGAGAAGAAGCGTTTCAAAGGGCGGCGCGTTTAATGTGCTGTCGGGATATGAATATAAGCCGAGCGTCGAAAGCGGCAAACGCGCCGTGTGCATAGACATAGGCACAACCACGGTCGCGTTTGAGCTTATATCCGAGCGCGGGACGGATAAGACATATAAAACGATAAATCCGCAAAGACGTTTCGGACTTGATGTTCTTTCACGTATAGAGGCAGCCAACAGAGGAAGAAACGGCGAGCTTGCGTCTATGATACGTTATACGCTGATAAGCGGGTATAAGGAGGTTACAAAGGGCACGGGCGACGCCGATATTGCGGTAATCGCCGGCAATACGGCGATGGTGCATCTTTTAATGGATTACTCCTGCGCCTCTCTCGGCAAATATCCGTTTAAATCGGAGCATTTGGACACGATAAAAACCACCTTCGACGCGCTCACAAACAGTAAAACAGCTCCCGTGCCGACCGTTGTTTGCGGAGGAATATCGGCTTTTGTCGGCGGAGATATTGTCAGCGGACTGTATATGTGCGATTTTGACAAATCGGAAAAAACGAATATGTTTATAGACCTCGGAACGAACGGTGAAATGGCTGTGGGAAACAGGCGCGGCATTACGGCGACCTCGACCGCCGCGGGTCCCGCGTTTGAGGGCGGACGCATATCGTGCGGCGTCGGTTCCGTGGACGGCGCGGTATGCGGAGTTGATTTAAAAAGCGGCAAATTAAAAACCATAGGAAATAAGCCGCCCATAGGTTTATGCGGCACGGGTATTATAGAGCTTGTTTCGGAGCTTTTGGACGCCGGAATAATAAACAATACGGGACTTCTTGCCGACGATTATTTTACGGACGGCTACAGAGTCGCGGACGATATTGTTTTTACTCAGAACGATATACGTCAGGTGCAAATGGCTAAGGCGGCGGTAAGAGCGGGAATTGAAGCTCTCGCGAAGGAGCGAAAAACAGACTTCGCCGATATAGACACCGTTTACCTCGCCGGCGGGTTCGGGTACGGATTGGATATTGATAAGGCGTGCAATATCGGCATATTGCCGACGGAGTTCAAGGGCAAAACAAAGGTAATCGGAAACAGCTCGCTCGGCGGCTGCGCCAAATACTGCTCCGAAAACGACGGCGATGAGCGTATTTTGCATATTAAAAATATTTCAAGCGAAATATCCCTTGGAAATAACCCCGATTTTGAAAGACTGTATATTGAATATATGAATTTTTAAAAAAATAAAGCTGTAGACGGATATATCAACAAAACCATTGATATACCCTGTCTACAGCCTGTTTAGTTTCCGCATTCAATGCTTATTTCATTGAACACCTTTAAATAATCGTTAATCGTCATATTTTCCTTTTCCTTGCCGGAAACGTCCATAATGGCGCTGCCCTCGTGCATCATGATGGTGCGCGTGCCGTGCTCCACGGCGTGGCGCAGGTTATGAGTTACCATAAGCGTGGTAATGTTTTTTTCGCGGATAATTCTTTCCGTGAGCATCATAACCGTATCGGAGGACTTTGGGTCAAGCGCCGCCGTATGCTCGTCGAGCAGCAGCAGCTCTGGACGTATCATAGTCGCCATAATAAGCGCCAACGCCTGTCTTTGACCGCCCGAAAGCGAGCCGGCGGGAGTATTCAACCTGTTCTCAAGTCCCATACCCAAAAGCTCAAGCTGGGAGCAATAGAAGTCCTTACGCTGGCGGTTCAAGCCGAACGAAAGTCCGTAGGTTCTGCCCTTATTATCGGCTATGGACATATTCTCCCATATAGTCATCGACGGACAGGTTCCCATTGACGGGTCCTGGAAAACTCTGCCTATTTTTCTTGACCTCTTATAGTTTTTAACGTGATTAAGCTCCTCGTTTCCGAGCATTACGGAGCCGCTGTCAACGGGCATATCGCCCGATATGATGTTGAGCATGGTTGTCTTGCCGCTTCCGTTTGAGCCGATAACGCCGACAAATTCGCCGTCCTCTACAGTCAGGTTAAAATCCGAAAAAAGAACCTTTTCATCAATAGTGCCTTGGTTAAAGGTCTTATATATATTAGAAAGCTTAAGCATCCTTTTTCACCCCGGCTTTCTTTTTCTTAAAGACAAATTCGTTCAGCATAAGCGTTATGATGAACAGAACCGTAATCATTAAATTCGTATCCTGCGAGCGTAAACCGAGCGCGAGCGCGATTGAAATACACGCCTTATACACAACCATACCGCAAAGCACGCCTGTGGTAACGCGGAGGAATTTCACCTTTTTAAATACCGTGGTGCCTATAATAACCGCGGCAAGTCCCATAACCACCGTACCGGTGCCGGAGCCGACGTTAAACGCTCTGCCGTACTGGCAGTAAACCGCGCCCGCCAGCGAAACAAGACCGTTTGCAACGGCAAGACCGATTATTTTTATTGTGCCGGGATTTTGCGCGAGCGTTATAACAAGTCCCTCGTTATCTCCCACACTTCTGAGCAGAAATCCCGACTTTGTTCTCAAATACCAGTCAAGCGCGAATTTTGCGGCAAGCGCTATTACAAGTATAACAATCAGCTTTGCGTACGGAGCAAGCACTCCGCCGAATATGAAGGACGTCTGCGAAAAAATCGTCGTAACATCCATACTTAAGAAATCGGACGCTTTGCCGACAATGCTGTAATTTACAGAATACAGTGCCGTCATGGTAAGAATACCGCACAGAAGATTTTTTATCCTCAGCTTTACGTTTAAAAGTCCCGTAAATGCGCCGGCGACGCAGCCTGCCGCGAACGCCGCAAGCAGTGCGAGCCACGGATTGAGTCCGTTGTTGAGCATTACAAAGCATACCGCGATTCCGAGAGGGAATGTTCCGTCAACAGACAAATCGGGAAAATCAAGTATCGTATAGGTGATATACACACCCATAGCCATAATTCCGTAAATAAATCCCTGCTCAAATATTCCTATACCTATTGAGAGAATATCACTCATGACTCTGACGGAGCGTTTTTGACCTCAGCTCTGTCTGTTATCGACTGCGGTATTGTTACTCCTATTGCCTCGGCAGCGTCGGTGTTTATTGTAATCTTGCTTTCCGTCATGGTTTCATAAGGAATTGTTGAAATATCCTCGCCGCGAAGTACCCTTGCCGCCATCACGCCCGCTTTTTTGCCAAGCTCTATGTAGTCGATACCCGCGGATGCTATACAGCCGTTTCCTACCTGCTCCTCTTCGCTTCCGAATACCGGAATATTTTTAGCGTTAGCCTTTTCCAAAAGAACCGGCAGATTTGCCACTACGGTATTATCGGTCATATTTGTAATACAGTCAACCTCGTTTACGAGCAGGTCTGCCGCCTGAGGAATTTCCGACGCGTTTGTGATGCCCTTTTCAACAAGCTCAAAGCCGTATTCGCCGACCTTTTCCTTATAGCTTTCAATGGTTGAAACGGAATTTGCCTCGCTTGTGGTGTAAATTATACCTATTTTCTTTGCGTCCGGCAGCATTTCGCGGATAAGCTTGAGCTGCTCTTCAACAGGCAGCATATCGCTTACGCCCGTGATACCGTCCATCGCCTGTGTTTCGCTCTCCGCAAGCTTTGCCGCGACGGGATCCGAAACAGCGTTGAATATTACGGGAATACCCGCCTCATAAGCGGCGTTGTAGCAAGCCTGAGCCGACGGCGTTGCAATTCCGCACAAAAGGTCCATACCCTGCGAAACAAACTGCTGAGCGATTTGCGTGTTTGTGGCATCGTCGCCCTTAGCCGACTGAGCGGTAATCTCGTATACGATTCCCTCTTCCTCAAGTCCCTGCTCAAAGCCTGTAAGACAGTTGTCAAGCGACGGGTGATCCGCATACTGCAATACGCCTATTTTATAAGCCGTCTCGCCGTCCGCGGTCTCGGTCGAGCCGCCGCAGCCCGCCAAGGATGCCGCACAAAGCGCAGCCGCCATTCCGATTGCCGTTACCTTTTTAAAATTTTTCATTTTTTCTTCTTCCTTTCTTTCTTTTAATAAAACAGAAATGCCTCAAAGCCGCATAGCTCAATGAGGCATAAGTCTTATTGCTTACGTTTATATATTATACTAAATTCCATATCGGTTTGTCAATAGTTTTATGACACAAAACACCGCCGGAGTCTGCCCGCAGCCCATGTTAATATAAATCCGTAAGCAGCGCGCAGTAATCCGGAAAATTTGTTGTTAAAATATAATTCACAATCATCACCTCGTCGGGCGAATAATCGCTAAGCACGTCCTCGAAATCTCCCTTATAAATTCTCGGGTCAACAAGGATTACCTTATAATAGCTCTTAATCAGCCACGGCGCGAGCGCGTTTGAATATGATTCCTTTAAAAGCACAATCGTCTTGCCGCCTGTATTATCCTCGTTTGTCATCTCCACAATCGGGTGGTCGCTGCCGAAAAAGAACGAGTAATTCGCCTTTGTACGGTCGTACATTGTACCGCTGTAGGTCGTCGGGTTTCCGTCGTCGTCAAGCCCGTGCATAACGGTTGTGATATGCTCGTCGGGGTCAACGTCATACCACTCTATAACGTCCGGCTCTGCCTCAAAATCCGACGAGTTGACCCTGTCATAAAGATAGCCGAGAAAATTCTGTATCGCTCCGCTTTCAAAATCGTCCTTATCGGCAGCCTCTCCGCCCTCGGCGGACATAAACGCGCGGTAGGCATAATACGCGCCCAGGGGCGTCCAGTGATGGTCGGTTCTGAGATAAATATACTCGTCCTTATGCTCCTCCAGCGCACTGTACGCGTCAACTGCCGTCACCCTTTCGTCCAATCCGGCATAAATCGCGTCTATCGCGTCCTTTTGACTGTCCTGAAGATTTTTATATATAGGCTCCTGAAATTCAAGCTGCGTCGGAATAATCATATTGAACAGCTCTATATCCTCGGGCAGCTTTTCGGCGTAATGATTCACCATTTCCGTATACACGCGTTCATTATCCTCATTCCTCTCGAACATCTCCATAATCGCGCCGTCCGCGACAAGGAGCGTCATTTTCTGAGTTGTTCCCGTTCCTATATCCTTATTCGCGGATATAACGCTTCCCGTGTCGGGCGTAAATCCCTCCAAGCTCTCGATTTGCTTTGAAAGCTGCGTGAAAAACGAACGGTACCCCACGCTGTCGCCGATAAAGCTCTCAAATCCGGAGGCAAATTCTCCCGAAAAAACGGTTTCCTCCGAAAGCGGCGGCGCGGTTGCCGCGGTTCTGTTTTCAGCCTCTATGCTCTCCGTGTCGGCGGGAAGCGACAAAACGACTATAAACGCCGCCAACATAAGCGCGAACGCGCCGATTACCAATTTATTTTTCATACCGCCGCCTCCTTTTTAAAATCTGAAATACAAAAACGGGTTATAGGTTTGTCCCACAAGCAGCACAAAGCACGCGCCCAATCCCAGCATCACAAGCAAGGGCTGCGATATTGCCGCAAAGACATTTGATTTCTTGCACAAATGGTTATATATAACCGACGGCACCGGCGTGGACGCTATAGCGCACGCCGCGAAAAGCCACGCGTTTGTACAGAACGCGGAAACAGCCGTCAGGTCATAGAGAGCCGTGTTCACTCCGAACGCGCTCTTTGCAAACGTCCACAGCGCGCCCAAATCCGTATAATAGAACAGCGCCCAACCGAGTATAACGAAAAACATCGTATATATATAACAGAGCGGCGCGGGAATTTTCAGCAGCTTTTTCCTGAAAAGATTTTTTTCCGCCAACAAAAGCAGCGCGTAAAAAAGTCCCCAAAGCACAAAATTCCAGCTTGCGCCGTGCCAAAAGCCGGTAAGCAGCCACACTATGAGTATATTGCGTATGGGACGGTACCGATTTCCGCCCAACGGGATATACACATAATCGCGGAAAAACGAGGACAGCGAAATGTGCCACCTGCGCCAAAATCCCGTGATATTCCTTGAAATATACGGATATTCAAAGTTTTCGGGAAAATGAAAGCCGAGCATACGTCCCAGACCTATCGCCATATCGCTGTAGCCGGAAAAGTCGAAATATATCTGAAAGGTGTACATAATAATTCCGAGCCAGGAGGACATAACCGTCAGCCGCGTGCTGTCCAAAATCATAGACGCCGCGCTGCCGGCGCTGTTGGCAAGCATTACCTTTTTGCACAATCCCGCGGTAAAGCGTCTTACGCCGTACGCGAAATCCTCCGACGTTACCCTCCTATCGGTCAGCTCCGCCGCGACGGAGGAATAACGCACGATTGGTCCCGCCACAAGCTGCGGAAACATCGAAACATACGCCAAAAAGCTTAAAAAGGACTTCTGAACGCGCGTTTTTCCGCGGTACATATCAATCGTATATGAAAGCGTCTGAAATGTGTAAAACGATATTCCGATAGGCAGCTCAAGTCCCGGCTTTGGAATATCGGTGTGAAAAATCAAATTTATATTATCGGTAAAAAACCCCGAATATTTGAACACAACAAGAAGTCCGAGGTTTATGACAAGCGACGATACAAGCGCTATTGCCGCGCCCGTGCGCGCGTAGTATTTATCTATAATACGCCCATTTACGTAGTCCACAAGCGCGCTGAAAATCAGCAGCACCACCCATACGGGCTCGCCCCACGCATAGAAAAACAGCGAAACAATAACCAGTATTATATTTTTATATGTAATGCTCTTTGAGATGTTATATGCAATCAGCATCGCCGGCAGAAATATGCACATAAACATTAGGCTTGAAAATACCAAAATTGACCCTCCTGTTTTTGTTTACCGGAAAGAATTATAACACACAGGAGGGTCAATGTCAAATAATACTGCCGACAAAACCCGACAGCTTTGTCTATTTGAATATTTCGGCTATCTTTGTCATAACCGAGCTTATCCTTATACTCTGCGGACAGACGCTTTCACATTTTTTGCACTTTTTGCATTGGTCTGCGCCCTTTTCAAGCTCCGCGTATATCGCCTTAGCCTTGCCCATATCCAACGCCGTGGCGTTATACGCCTCAAAGGTTTTGGGAATATCCAATCCGAAGGGACACGGCATACAATACGCGCACTTTGTGCAGGGCACAAGCGCCATTTTATCGAATACCTCCTTGGCGTGTGCAAGCATATCAAGGTTCTCGCTTGACAGCATTCCGACCTCCGCCTTATCCGCGTATTCCATATTTGAGCGAACCTGATCCATCGCGCCCATTCCGCTCAAAATAAGAGATACCTCCTCGCGGTTCCATAAAAAGTCCATCGCCCATTCCACGGAGGATTTTTCGTCCGAAAGGGTTTCGGCAACCTGCGGCGACAAATTCGCGAGCTTTCCGCCCAAAAGCGGCTCCATTATTACAACGTCAAGTCCCTTTTTATGAGCGTATTCCAACCCCTCTGTGCCCGCCTGGTAATTCAGGTTTATGTAGTTGTACTGTATCTGACAAAACTCCCACGCCGGATTGGCGTCGATGATTTTCTTGAAGGTTTCAAGGTCGTCGTGGAACGAAAAGCCTATATGGCGTATTTTTCCGTCCGCCTTTGCCTTATTCAGCTTATCTATAAGATTGAATTTCTCGACGATATTGGTAAATCTGTCCTTGCTTAAAGCGTGCATAAGGTAGAAATCTATATGGTCGGTTTGCAGTCTTTCAAGCTGCTCGTCAAGCATATGGTCGAAGTCGTCCTCGCTTTTAACTCTCCATGTGGGACATTTTGTAGCAAAATAGATTTTATCGCGGTAGGGCTTTAAAACCTCGCCTATAAAGCTCTCGCTCATCTCCTCGTGATACACATACGCGCTGTCAAAATAATTCACGCCGTTTTCCGCCGCGTATCTTAACATTTCCGCTGATTTTTCCTTGTCAATATCCGCCGCGTTTTTAGATGTGGTCGGGAATCTCATACAACCGAATCCCAAAACCGACACCCTTTCTCCGGCAAGTGTTCTGTACTTCATACCAATCAATCCTTTCTTTCTTCATTTTTTTGTGCTTCGAGCCATACGATAAGCACCGACATATCCGACGGCGAAACGCCCGATATTCTCGACGCCTGACCCAATGACTTCGGCTGTATCTTATTCAATTTCTGCCTCGCCTCCAGGCGCAGACCGTGTATGTCGGAATAATCCTGATTTTCGGGCAGAAGCTTTTCCTCCATTTTCTTAAACTGCTCAACCTGCGCTATTTGACGCTTTATATATCCGTCGTATTTCAGCTTTATTTCCACCTGCTCGCATACCGCGTCGGGAAGCGGCTTACGGTCAGGGTCGGCATCGGCTGTTTTTTCATAGTCAAGCTCCGGACGCTTCAGCATATCGCTCAGCCTTATGCCGGTTTTAACCGGTGCGGAGCCGCTGCGCTCCAGGATTGGATTCGCATCCTTCGGCGGCACGACTATTTTGGATATTCTTTCGATTTCCTTTTTTATCATATCTGTTTTTTCAAGGAATTTTTTATAACGCTCCCCGCTTATAAGTCCCACCCTGTAGCCGAACGGCGTAAGACGCTCATCGGCGTTGTCCTGCCGCAAAAGCAGACGGTATTCCGAGCGCGACGTCATCATTCTGTAAGGCTCGTTCGTTCCCTTTGTTATCAGGTCGTCAATAAGCGTGCCGATATAGCCGTCCGAGCGCTTAAGTATCAGCGGCGGCTCGTTCTTCAGCTTGAGCGCCGCATTTATGCCGGCGATAAGTCCCTGAGCCGCCGCCTCCTCATAGCCGGACGTGCCGTTAAACTGACCCGCGCCGTAAAGTCCGCCGACAGTCTTAAATTCAAGAGCGGCGGTAAGCTGGGTCGGGTCGCAGCAGTCGTATTCAATGGCGTATGCGCTGCGCATTATCTCAACATTTTCAAGTCCCTCGACGCTCCTGTACATTTCAAGCTGCACGTCCTCCGGCATACTCGTCGAAAATCCCTGCGCGTACATCTCCTTCGTGTCAAGACCCATCGGCTCAATAAAAAGCTGATGCCTCGGCTTATCCGCAAAGCGCACCACCTTATCCTCGATGGACGGGCAATATCTCGGTCCCACGCCCTCAACCATTCCGCCGTACATGGCGGAGCGATTTAAATTATCGCGAATAATCTTATGCGTTTTTTCGTTTGTGTACACAAGATAACACGGCACGAGATTTTTTCCCGTATTCTCCGTTTCAAAGGAGAACGGCACTATTTTTTCGTCGCCCTCCTCAATCTCCATTTTGGAGTAATCGAGCGTGTCGGCATGTATTCTCGCGGGAGTGCCCGTCTTAAAGCGTTTAAGCTCAATGCCGAGCCGGCGCAGATTCTCCGACAGCTCATTCGCCGGAAACATACCGTCCGGACCGCTCTCGCGCGAATAATTTCCTATCAAAATTTTACCCTTAAGATATGTTCCGCTCGCGATTACCGCCGCCCTTACGCGGTATTGCGCGCCCGTTTGCGTCACGACACCCGTGACGTTATTATTTTCATCGGTCAGTATATTTACGATTTCCGCCTGCTTAATTTGTAAATTTTCTTGATTTTCAAGACGCTTTTTCATTTCGGCATGATATTTCTTACGGTCAATCTGAGCGCGCAGAGAATGTACGGCGGGACCCTTGCCGCGGTTGAGCATCTTGGACTGTATAAACGACGCGTCCGCCGCCTTGCCCATCTCGCCGCCGAGCGCGTCCACCTCGCGCACAAGGTGTCCCTTTGCCGTTCCGCCTATGCTCGGATTGCAGGGAAGATTTCCTATAGCGTCAAGACTTATGGAAAACATAACCGTCTTAACGCCCAGTCTTGCCGCCGCAAGCGCCGCCTCACAGCCGGCGTGTCCGCCGCCTATCACGGCAATATCGTATTCACCCAAAATCATTACGCGTCCTCCTCGATGTATTCGATTTTCGGCTGTTTTTTCTTCATATCCTTTAGAATTGAGCGTTCTATCACTCTCGCCGCGTAAAACTCACCCGGATAACGCGTTATGCAAAGTCCTATCACCGCAATTATAAGCGCAGCCGCAATCGGGTTTATAAACAGGAACAGCGCGAACAGCACCGCGGCATCGAAAAGCAGCAAAAAGAAATTGCCCGGCAGCTTCGCGAGCGTAATTATAAGCGCGTTCTTATACAGTGCGCCTGTTTTACATTCAAACGTAACCATCATCTGATACAAATACGGGTGCATCATTGTATATATTATAAGCGCGAGCACCATTACATAGGTAAGCAGCATCCACAGTATGCTTCCCGACTCCGCGTACAGAGAATAATAGAAATGCACCGCGTTCATGCCGAGTACAAGCACCAACAGGTCTATTATAACCACAATCATTCCCTGCTTGAAGTTTTCCTTAAATTTATCCTTGCCGTCGCTCGCGACCCATACCGGCTCGCCCCTGGTAAAGCACCTGTTCACATACGCGTAAGCCGCCGATGCCGGACCGGAGCCCCACAGCACAAACACGGAAACCGCAAACATAATCGCGAGTATCACCTGTAAATCCGCCTCGCCGATACCCGTGCCCTCCATTGCCGCCGCCAATGATGTGACTATACCCGTGTTCGCCAGCATAAACATTCCCACAACGAACAATATCGCCGCCCACAATATGCTCACCAACGAATACAGGCAGTTCGCGCCGATAAATTTGGAAAACTTATGTATTAAAACATCAAAAAATAAGAAAAAACCTTTCTTTTTAGGCTCATTTTTGTCCACGCCTTTTCCCGGCTTGTCATAGCCGCCGCCGAATAGTCCCATATTAATCCTCCATTCTGCCGCCAAAGGCGGCATAAATTATAACGCGGAAAAGAAGCAAGCAGATTGCCTTTTTGAGAAACGACGGCGTATGTGTATACTCCGAGTTTCGAAAAATGGTGAGATGCGCAGCTTGTTTTTCACGTTACTATCTCCTTTTCATTAATTCTGTAAAGTATATTGTAACATATTTTTTTTTGTGTTACAATATCTAAAATCAGATATTTTTACTCACGGAGGGAAATTTAACATGAAAGAGGTTACAATAAACGCAAACGACGCGGGTCAAAGGCTTGACAAATTTTTGACAAAATATCTCGCGAATATGCCGCAGAGTATGCTGTATAAGAGTCTCAGAAAAAACTGCGTGCGCGTAAACGGCGCGCATATAAGGGACGGAAAATATATGCTCCGCGCGGGCGATGTGCTGAGGCTGTATCTTAAAGACGAGTTTTTCGAGCCGCAAAGCGGCTTCGCAGCGGGCAATTCCGACATTGACGTGGTATACGAGGACGAAAATATTATACTGATAAATAAGGAAAGCGGCATTGTGGTACATTCGGACGACAACGGGACGGAGGATACCCTTCTGGGCAGAATGCAGAGCTACCTATATAAAAAGGGCGAATACAATCCCGAAAACGAGCACAGCTTCGCGCCCGCGTTCGCGAACCGCCTTGACCGCAACACCTCGGGCATAATAATCGGCGCGAAAAATGCCGCCGCGCTCCGCATAATCAACGAAAAAATAAGGAGCCGCGAAATAAAAAAGCTGTATCTTTGCGTCGCGGACGGACGCATGGAGGGAAGCGGCACCCTGACGGCATATCTTGAGCGCGGCGAAAAAAAAGTGTCCGTAACGGACACTTTGACCGCAAATTCAAAAAATATAAAAACAAAATACACCGTAATCGCCTCGCTCGGCGGCAAATCGCTTGTCGAGGTCGAGCTTGAAACCGGACGCACCCATCAAATACGCGCCCAGCTCGCACATATAGGTCACCCGCTTTCCGGCGACAAAAAATACGGCTCGCGCTCCGGCGGCAAAATGAAGCTCACAAGCTACAAGCTGCGCTTTGACTTCCGCTCCGACGCCGGTATTTTAAACTATCTCTCGGGCAGGGAATTTCAGATTGAAGCCGACTTTTCCTCAACCTTTTTAACGCAAAATTCATAAAGGTCATGCGCGGCGGTTCTCTTGCCCAAATGCCTTACGCTTTCCTCCATAAGCTCCCTTCTCCAGGGACAGCCGAGTATTAAATTGACAGCCTCGGCAATGGTGAAATTCTTATTCACCATTATTGCCGCGCCGTTATTGACAAGAAATCCGAGGTTCCTGTCCTCATGCCCGGGTATGGGATTCATCGTTATCATAGGAAGTCCCTTTGCGAGAGCCTCGGAGGTCGTAAGACCGCCCGGCTTTGTTATTATGAAGTCAGCCGCGTCCATCATCACGTCCACATTATCGACAAATCCGTAGGAGTACACCTTTTTCTTCCAATCATACTCGTCCACGGCGCTTTTGATTTTTTTTTTTGAACCGCACACGCATAATATCTGAAAATCATAAGCACTGCTTTCTATTTCGGCAAGCAGCTGCTTTATGTTTCCGTATCCCATGGAACCCATCATAACAAGCACCGTGGGAATATCCTCTATTCCGAGCGCGGCGCGCGCCTCATTCCTTTCGATTTTTTCGGAAAATTGCTTTCTCACCGGTATTCCCAACGGCAAAAGCTTCTTTCTCGCGATTCCCTTTTTCTGCATTTCAAACGCAATCTGCTCGTCGGGAATTACATAATAATCAAGAAAAGTGCTTTCCCAGAACGGGTGAACGGTAAAATCCGTCACTATTCCTACGCTCGGACAGTCTATAGCCGCGTTGTCCGCAAGTATGCTTATACATATACCGGCATAGCTATGCGTGCCTATTATCAAGTCGGGACTGTATTCCCTTACGAATTTTTCAAGTCTGTTTGATATAAACCTCGAAAAAACAGACATCAGCGAATGACGGTCATAAGGCTCATCCTTGCTCGCAAGCCTACCGTATGCCTTGCCGTAGGTTTTCGCAAGATATTTTGTCGAAATAAGATAGCCGTCCTGAATGGAATTTCCGAGACGGTGATTGATATAGTCGAAAATATCGAGCATATGACACTGATGTCCTCTTTCTTCAAAACATTCCATTATCGCTTTCGCGGTGGAATGATGTCCGTATCCCGCTTTAACGGATAATAATAATACTTTCACTTTATATACCCCTTATTTGTTTCGGGCAAAGCCCTTCGTTTGTACTATTATATCAAATAAAAATATTTTTTTCAACTGTTATGTTATAATTGATAGGTAACAATAAAAAAAGAAAATAGTTCCAAAAAGTG
>JAJQAT010000221.1 GCA_021203665.1 Bacillota bacterium | reverse complement strand
GACTTGAGCATTTGCTGTTCTTGCGGAATTCTTCCCCCGGCTAAAGCCGGACGTACCTGCGTTTTGCGCTTCGCGCAACCGTCATTGACATATATATTTGCTTCGCAAATATGATACCGTCATGACTAACTCCGATACGTTCCCGCATTTGTAAACAAATGCTCTGACCTGCACTATTTATCTTTCAATGTTCATGCTCTCTTGCGACAGCTTATTTATATTACCACATTTTTAAACCTTTGTCAACACCTTTTTTTATTTTTTTTGAAAAAAATTTTCAGACATTTTCAAGGCTTCAAATGTGTCCGCCGCCTTGCGACAGCTCAAATATATTACCACCTTTTTTATCCTTTGTCAACACCTTTTTTCGATTTTTTTCAAAAAATTTTTTACTTCCTATATATTGTGGTTTCCCCGCGTTTTTGAACACAATTTTTCTTCGCCAAAAACAAAAATAACGCCGACCTCCGCCGGCGTTATTTTAAAGTGCGGCTGTATTACGGAGTATTTTTACTCAAATCAACTCTGTTTCTTTTTCCGCCCATTATAAACGTGTCAATATTCTTGAAGATTTCATCCATACATCTTACGCGCGCCTCATAAGCGCCCCACGCCATATGCGGCGTGAAAATTACATTATTTTTATCGAGGATTCTGTTATACGGACTTCGCGTTGTCATTGGCTCCTCCGAGTACACATCGATGCCCAAGCCGCCTATTTTGCCGTTTTCAAACGCCGCGACAAGTGCCTCCTCGTCCGCTACGGCACCCCTGGAAACATTTATGAATATTACGCCGTCCTTCATTTCGGCTATGTGCTTTTCATTTATCATACCCCTTGTTTCCGCCGTAAGAGGCACATGAACGGATATAATATCCGAAACGGCGCAAAGCTCGTCAAGGCTCATGCAATTATAACCCTCAATTTTCTTATGGGGATTCACGACGATATTAACGCCCATCGCGCCGGCTATGCGCGCGACCTGTCCGCCTATATTTCCGAGACCGATTATGCCCCAGGTCTTGCCGGAAATCTCGTTAAAATACGGCTTCAGATGATTCTGAACTCCGCTTATCGCGTATCTTCCGCTCTTTACGTACTTATCAAACTCGCCCAAATGCGTCATAAGCGACAGCGCCATAGAAACGGTAAGCTGCGCGACGGAATCGGTGGAATATCCGCGCACGTTGCACACGCCTATCTCTTTTCTCCAGCAATAATTTATATCTACATTATCGTATCCGGTCGCCGTAACGCATATCAATTTAAGCTTTTTTGCGCAGGCAAGATTGCTTTCGTTAAGAAGTATTTTGTTGACGATTATTATCTCGGCGTCCTTTATTCTTTCCTCAAGCTGTAATTGGGATGTCGTTTGATAAACCCTTAGCTCTCCGAATTTTTCAAACTGAGAAAATTCCATATCCGCGCCGAGAGTCTTCGCGTCAAGGATTACCGTTTTCATAATCAGTCCTCCTTGTACAACAGCTCATTAAATTTTTCCCACACTTCCGGATGGCGTTTTTTTAGGTTTATCGGCACAAAATCCTTGTTCACAAATCCGTGTCCGGTTTTGCCCTCGGTCATAAGCTTCATTTCCGGCAGCTTATATACCTCATAGCTGAACTCGCAGCGCGCCACGCCGAGCTTTGTCAGCTTGCACTTAACAACAGCCTCGTCCTCATATTTAAGTCCGTGGTAATATTTCGCCGCGGTTTCCGTAAGCGGAAGAAGTATGCCCATATTTTCCATTTCGGTATAGGTCATGCCGCTCTTTTTTATAAAATCGGTACGCGCAACCTCAAACCACGGATAATACCTGGAATGATGGACTATTCCCATCATATCGGTTTCCGCGTATCTTACCGTCAAATACGATTCGCTCACAAAAGACATTTATTTTCTCCCCCCTTAGTTTTTACGCGAATTTTTCGGCAAATCAAAGAATTTTTTCGGTGCCGGAATATACCAATCCGCGTTTTGCGTCCATTGTAATTGTAGTGCCGCTCTTCAGCACCTTGGTGGCGCCCGGAGCCGCGACGATTACGGGTATATCCAACGCCGCCGCAAGCACGCTCGCGTTATTAGCCTCGCCCGTTTCCTCGGATATAATACCCGCCGCCTTTTTCAAGGTGGAAATCATATCCTTTGTGATATTATTCGTTACAACTATATCGCCGTCGCAGAAATTCTTCTTCAGCTCCTCGCAGCTCGTCGCGACGCATACGTTCGCCGTCGCTCTGATTGCGTCAAGTCCCTTTCCGCTTACAAGAATATGTCCGACAAGATGAACCTTCATTATATTTGTTGTTCCGGCAACGCCCATCGGCATACCTCCGGTGATTACAACAAGGTCGCCGTCCTTTATGATGCCCGTCTTCTGCGCGCACTCAACCGCGTGGTCAAAAAGCTCGTCGGTATTGCTCCTCGCCTCACTCATAATAGGCATTACACCCCACGAAAGATTAAGCTGACGGCGCGCCTTTACGCTGAGCGTCGGCGCGATAATCGGACAGGACGGTCTGAATCTCGAAATTTGCATAGCCGTTCCGCCCGAATAGGTGAGCGCGATTACCGCCGCGGCGTGCAAATCGTGCGCCGTCGTGCAGGTAGCGTGGCTTATGGCGTTGGTGACATCCATACGCGAATCGAAATTCATTCTTTCAAGACGCTTAACATAGTCTATATCGTTTTCCGTTCTTTCCGCGATTGACGCCATTGTCTTTACCGTTTCAACGGGGTACTTGCCTATCGCCGTTTCACCCGAAAGCATTATCGCGCTTGTTCCGTCGTAAATAGCGTTGGCAACGTCGGTTGTTTCGGCTCTTGTCGGTCTCGGATTTCTTATCATGGAATCAAGCATTTGAGTTGCCGTTATAACAACCTTACCCGCTCTGTAGGTCTTTTTGATAAGGCTTTTCTGTATAACAGGCAAATCCTGCATATCTATTTCAACACCCATATCGCCGCGCGCTACCATTATTCCGTTAGACTCGCGGATAATATCGTCAATATTTTCAACGCCCTCGGCGTTTTCTATCTTTGCTATCACGTTTATGCTTCTGCCGCCGTGATGCTGGAGCAGATTTTTTATTTCCTTTACGTCGTCGGCGGTTCTTACGAACGACGCCGCTATAAAGTCCACGTCCTGCTCTATTCCGAACAGTATATCGTCAACGTCCTTTTCGCTCATATACGGCATTGAAAGCGATACGTTGGGTATATTTACGCCCTTTTTATTTGAAACTACGCCGCCGTTTTTTACCTGGCACAGAATCTTTGTACTCTTTACGCCGAGTACCTCCATCTCGATAAGTCCGTCGTCTATAAGAATTCTGTTTCCGGCTCTAACGTCCTTGGGAAGATCGGCGTAGGTGATGGAAACCTGGTTTTCGTCGCCCTCCACGTCCTCCGTGCAAAGAGTGAAATTCTGTCCCTCCTTAAGCTCGACCTTGCCGTCCTTAAAGTCCTTTATTCTTACCTCAGGACCCTTTGTGTCAAGAAGTATGGCAACGGGAATATCAAGCTCATCTCTGACCTTTTTTATGCGGTTTATTCTCACGAGAGCCTCCTCGTGCGTGCCGTGCGAAAAATTAAGACGCGCCACATCCATACCGCTTAGCATCAGGTCTCTTAAAACCTCCTCGCTGTCCGTAGCGGGACCCATTGTACAAACAATTTTAGTTCTTCTCATACGCTTTTCTCCTTTTCTTCAGATTGTCCGAATTAATTAATTTAAATCCACAAAAGGGCAGACATAGTCTGCCCGAGACCATAAACAAAACCGGTTAGGTTTTGTTTACCTTGTTTTTGGGTGCTCGAGGTGCTAACCTCGAATAAAATCATTTTTGACGACATGTGCGTCAAAAATGGCTTAAAACCTAAAGTTTCGACGCAGGAGGAACTTTTGGTTTTTTCTTTGAAGATAGTTGAAAAAAGTGTTTTTACAAAACGCTTTTTTCGCTGTCGACAGGTATATACCTGTTGACAGCCCAGAGCAGACATAGTCTGCCCCTTACTTTCCGCGTTATACCGATAATTTTTTCGCCAAGTCTACAAGCTGCTGAGGCAGTTCCTTTTTCATTGCGAGACCCTCTTCAATATCAACGTCAACTATTTCATGATTACGCATACATACAATTCTGTTCTGCTTGCCTTCAATCAGCAATTCAACAGCCTTGCCTCCCATCTCGCTCGCGACAACTCTGTCGCGCACGGTCGGGCTTCCGCCTCTCTGAACGTGACCCAAAATGGTGGCTCTCGATTCAATACCGGTTTTTTCCTCGATTTCCTTTGCCATCTCGATAACGCCGCCTATACCCTCGGCAACGATTATGATGGAGTGCTTTCTTCCTCTCGACTTACTCTCAAGAATCGGGCGAAGAATATCCTCGTCAAAGCTCCACTTTCTCTCGGGCACAAGAATAACCTCCGCGCCGCAGGCGATACCCGCCTGAATCGCGATATATCCCGCGGCTCTGCCCATAACCTCTATGATTGAGCATCTCTCGTGGCTCTGCGCCGTGTCTCTTATCTTATCGACAGCGTCCTTAACCGTGTTAAGACAGGTATCGTAACCGACGGTGTACTCGCTGCAGCTTATGTCGTTATCTATCGTGCCGGGCATGGCGATTGTCGGAAGTCCCGCCGCGCAAAGATCTCTCGCTCCTCTGAACGAGCCGTCGCCGCCGACAACGATAAGTCCGTCCAAGCCGAACACCCTCGCTATATCAACCGCCTTTTTAACTCCCGCGGGCTCCTTAAATTCAAGACAGCGCGCCGTCTGAAGAATGGTTCCGCCTCTTTGAAGTATTTCGGAAACGGATCTGGCGTTCATTTCCACCAATTCTCCGTTAATCAAGCCGTTGTATCCGCGTCTTACGCCGAATACCTTCAAGCCGTAATACGAGCCTACTCTGACAACGGCGCGGATTGCCGCGTTCATTCCCGGAGCGTCGCCGCCGCTTGTCAAAACACCGATTGTTCTTACGTTTTTGTTTTCCATAATTGTTAATCCTCCCGCGAAAGTTAAAATAATTCATTTTCAAAAATCAAATCCTGCGCCGCTTCAAGCTCTGTGCTAGGCACAAGCACCTCATAGCAGCCGCCCTCTTCTTGTCCGCAGCTGTTTGCGCGTCTTAATTTGGAAATAACCTTGTTTTCCAAAAGCACATCAATCAGATTTTTTGATGTTTCCAATGACTGCGATACATAAACTACCGTCCACATATATTTACCTCCTGCCGTATCGGATACGGAATCCTTATCTCTCACCCGACACGAGTTTGCCGTGTTTGGTATATATCTCAGCCGCGCCGTTTATTTTTATTGCCGATGTAACCTCTGTAAACTGCGCTATATATACCTCGCCCTTGTCAAGCTTTTCGGTATGATGAAATTTAGTGTCCCTGCCTCTTGTAAGTCCTATAATATTGACACCGTTTTCAAGCGCCTTTATTACAATGTAATCGTCCATATTAATTACCTCATATGTTTCCGTGATTTCAGAAAATACAGCCGCAAGGCGGTAAATTCCGAATATATATTATATAATATAGCATTTTGGAGAATTTTGCAAGAGTAAATACATTAAAAAATTTATTTACTCTTAATAATGTTTTGGTTATTTTCACTATTTTATTCTCACATTATCGTCGCCGAATATGGTTTTTATATCATACAGGGCGTTTTGCGTGCCGTTAAACCACAATCTGCGCGGCACCGAAGCCATTTTCTTTGTGTCCTTAAAAAACAAGCGGACCTCCATATCTCCTTGGTACGGCGCGAGACTTTCATAAACCGTTTTCAATGCTTCCTCGTTTCTTGTTTCAAGGCGGATATAAAGCCTCTCGGGCTCCTTTTTTGAAGATAGAGCCGCGTCAAGCGGCTGAACCGACTGCATCAAAAGCTTCGGCTCCTCGTCCTCGCGCACGGAAAGCCTTGCCGAAACAGCCACAAGATTATCCTCCTGCAAAATCGGCGAAAATTCCGTGAGAACCTTTGGGAATACTATACATTCCACGCTTCCGTATATGTCCTCCAGCGTGAGAAACGCCATTTGCGCGTCCGAGCGGGTGGTTTTATTTTTCCTTGACGCAATCGCGGCGCATATGACTATCATATCCCCGTCCTTTATGCCCCCGTCAACGGAGTGGTAGTTGCCCTCGTCGTCACGGCGCACGCTGGTCAAAATATCGCTTATATTATATTTCGTAAGTTTTTTGATTCTATCCTCGTATTCCTCCATCGGGTGTCCCGAAAAATACAGACCCGTGGACTGCTTTTCCATTTTAAGCAAGGCTTTTTTATCAAGCTCGGGAATATCGGGAAATTCCATTTCCGTCTGCTCGTCCATAGCGTCGAACAGCGACATCTGACCTGCGACATTGTCCCGCGCGTCCTTCGCGCTGCCCTCAAGCGCTCTTTCGTATACAGCCAAAAGCTGAGAGCGCTTTATGCCCATGGAATCAAACGCTCCGCAGTAAATAAGTCCCTCGAGAGCGCGCTTATTCATATCCTTACCCGCCATGCGGTCGATAAAATCGGCAAAGCTCTTAAAATCGCCGTTATTTTTACGCTCGTTTACAAGATTTATTATCATCGCGCGTCCCACGTTCTTTATCGCGGAAAGTCCGAAGCGTATACTTCCGTTTTCAACGGTAAAGGTGTCCTCGCTCTTGTTTACGTCCGGCGGCAAACGGTCGATATTCATATCCTTACAGTTGGCGATATAATGATTGATTTTGTCAAGGTCGTCTATGCTCGATATGAGCGACGCCATATATTCAACCGGATAAAACGTCTTTAAATACGCCGTCTGATACGCCACGAACGCGTATGCCGCCGCGTGGGATTTGTTGAACGCGTAATTCGCGAAGTCGTTTATCTCGTCAAATATAGCGATTGCCGTGGATTCGTCGATTCCGTTCTTTATACAGCCGGGGATTTCGCCGTCCTCGCTGCCGTATATAAAGTTTCGGCGCTCCACCTTCATCGCGTCCGCCTTTTTCTTGCTTATCGTGCGGCGCATCTGATCCGCCTTGCCGAGCGAATATCCCGCGAGAACCCTCACAATTTCAAGCACCTGCTCCTGATAAACCATACAGCCGTAGCTTACGTTCAAAATCCCCTCAAGCAGAGGGTGCTTGTACGTAATCCTATCGGGATGCTTTTTATTTTCTATATACCTCGGTATTTGCTCCATAGGTCCCGGGCGGTACAGAGCTATTCCCGCGATAATATCCTCAAAGGTTTCGGGGCGCAGCTCCTGCATAAAGGACTGCATTCCGGCGCTTTCAAGCTGGAATACTCCGTCCGTGTTTCCCGAGGAAATAAGCTCGTACACCTCGCGCTTGTTATAGTCTATGTTGTCTATATCAAGGTCGATTCCCCTTGTTTTTTTGATTATCTTTACAGCGTTTTCTATTACCGTCAGATTTCGAAGTCCCAAAAAATCCATCTTCAAAAGTCCGAGACTTTCAACCGTGTCCTTTGTATACTGCGTCGTTATAAAATTATCGGCGTTAAGCTGGAGCGGCACATAATTCACTATAGGCTCGCTTGTTATAACCACGCCCGCGGCATGAGTGGACGCGTGGCGCGGAAGTCCCTCCAGAGCCATGGATGTTTCAAGCAGCTCCTTTATTTTCGGGTCGTTTTCATACAGAGTCCTAAGCTCGCTGCTTATGTCAATCGCCTTTTTTATGGTCATTTTCAAATCAAACGGCACAAGCTTCGCGACCTTATCCACCTCGGCATACGGGATATTGAGCGCGCGTCCCACGTCGCGTATGGCAAGCTTTGCCTTCATCGTACCGAAGGTTACTATCTGCGCGACCTGTTCCTCGCCGTACTTTTTTACAACATACTCTATTACCTTTTGCCGTCCCTCCGGCGCGAAGTCAATATCAATATCGGGCATACTGACACGCTCGGGATTTAAAAAGCGCTCGAAAATAAGTCCGTATTTTATCGGGTCAACCTTGGTTATTCCCAGGGTGTAGGCAACAATACTGCCGGCGGCGCTTCCGCGTCCGGGACCCACCATTACCCCGTTATTGTTCGCAAAATGGATAAAATCCCACACTATAAGGAAGTAATCCACAAAGCCCATACTTTTTATAACGCCCAGCTCGTAATCAAGACGCGCGCGAAGCTCGTCCGTCACGGGCGAATAACGCTTTTTAAGTCCCTCGCGGCATAATTCCGTTAAATACTCAAAGGCGTCCTTTCCGTCAGGAACGTCAAACGCGGGCAAGTGCCTTGTGTTAAAATCAAAATCAACACTGCACCGTTTCGCTATTTTTTCCGTGTTTTCTATCGCCTCGGGCGCGTAATCAAAGAGCGACGCCATCTCCTCCGGCGATTTTATATAAAATTCCTCGGTTTCAAACTTCATTCTGTTGGGGTCGTCAACCGTTTTTTCCATTTGTATGCACATCAGGACGTCCTGATATTTCGCGTCCGCCTTTGTGAGATAATGTATATCGTTCGTGGCGACAAGTCCGACTCCCGTTTCCTTTGAGAGCTTTATTATATCCGGTATTATTCTTTTTTGGTCGCTGATGCCGTGATCCTGTATCTCGAGAAAATAATTGTCCTTGCCCACCACGCTTACATATCTTTCAACAATTTCCTTCGCGCCGTTATAATCGCCGCGAAGAAGAGCCTTGGGCACCTCGCCGGCAAGGCAAGCGGAAAGGACGATTATTCCCTCGCTATGCTCCCTCAAAAGGTCAAAATCGATTCTCGGCTTATAGTAAAAGCCGTCTATATACCCGCTTGAAACCATTTTGATAAGATTTTGATAACCCTTTTGATTTTCGGCAAGAAGTATGAGATGGCTTGTTTTATTGTCAATATCATGCACCTTGTCAAAACGGGTTCTCGGCGCCATATATACCTCACAGCCGATTACCGGATGTATGCCCTGCGCCTTTGCCTCGCGGTAAAAATCCACCGCTCCGTACATCGAGCCGTGGTCTGTAATCGCGCATGAATCCATGCCAAGCTCCTTGACGCGCGCCACTAATTTTTTAATACTCGCCTCGCCGTCAAGCAGGCTGTATTCCGTATGCGTGTGTAAATGACAAAATTCCATGCGTTTTTTCTCCTTTTTCTGTAGATTTTTTTGGATTCGGGTGCCCAACGCGCGCCCCTGCGAGGTACGGGTAAAGAATCCCTCAGCCGCCTGCGGCGACAGCTCCCCTCTTACGCCTTACGGCGACGTGGGGCGCAAAGCAGCGGCGCGAATGCGGCTTTAATTCCGTTTTTAATCAAATGCTGTCCGCTATTTCCGTTATCCTTGCAAGGCGGTGATTTACACCCGACTTGCCTATCGGCGGGTTTGTCTTTTCTCCAAGCTCCTTTAGGCTGTCCTCCGGATATTCCTCTCTCAAATCGGCTATTTCCTTAAGCACGTCGGGAAGATTATCCCACTGATTCGCGTCCTTTATCTTTTTAATCGCGAACAGGTGCTTTGACGACGCTTTCGCCGCCTTATTCGTATTGGCGTTTTCACAATTCACGCGTCTGTTTACCTCGTTGCGCATTTCCTTTTCTATCTGAACCGAAAACAGCTCGAGCGCGAAATGCGGCGCGCCCATATATCCCAATATATCGGCAATTTCCTCGCTGTCCTTAATGTACACGACGTGATAACCCTTACGGTACGTTATCTTTGAGGTGAAGCCGTCCTTTGCCAAAACGGACTGCAAGCGTTTTGCCTGCTCCTCGTTTTTTGTGTCAAACTCCATATGATAACCCTTTTGAGGGTCGGTAACGGAGCCGCCTCCCAAAAACGCTCCGCGCACGAATGACGCGCGGCAGCATGAAAACGGTATATCGCCCCTGAGCAATATACCGCCGAAAATATTTTCAGTTTGGTGTATATTATCTATGCCGATACGGTATACTCTGGGCATTCTCCGTATCTCGGCATCTATGCCGAAGCCCTCCGATATATCGCGGGAAACTCTTTTCGCGACGCTTTCGTTCTCGGTTGAAAACCTGACGCCCTCGCCGCTTATTCCGCCGCCGAACATCAGCGCACCGGTAAACTCGGACACGGCGCAGCGTTGGCATTTATATTCTGTTTTGCAAAGCCTCTCTTTTATTTCCGACGAAAAAGACATACAAAACTATCCTCTCATCATTTATTCTCAAAATAATTCACATCGCCGCCCAAACGCATAATCGTTCTCGCAAGACGGCTGAAATTATGGCGTATTTTATCATTGCGCACAAGCATAAGATTACCCTGAACGAGCTTTGAGCGCGTAAGTATCTTAGCCGCGTCGATTTCGACCTCATACGCGTTTTCCTCGGCGTATTTCATCTTCAGACTTTCGGGAATTATCGCGTTGTTGGCTATAACAATATCGGCAATTCCCTCGTAGGAATGGCGTTCAATAGCCGCGAGATGGTCGTTTGCGGTATATCCCTCGGTCTCGCCCGGCTGACTCATTATATTGCAGACGTAAATTTTAACCGCCGCGCTCTCTTTTATCGCATCGGCAACTCCGTCCACAAGCAAATTCGGAATTATGCTTGTATACAAGCTCCCGGGGCCGAGCACTATTATATCCGCCTTTTCAATCGCTCTTATAACTCCGTCAACGGGCTTTGGCTTTTCCGGATTTATCATAAGCTTTGCTATGCCGCTTTGAGCGCCGTCGCGGTGCGTTCCTATATGAGATTCGCCGTCAATTACCTCACCGTTTTCAAGCAGTGCGCTCAGCGTCACGGCCTCGTTTGTCACGGGATACACCGTGCCTACAACTCCGGCAAGCCGGCTGAATTTCTTTACCGCCTCATCAAAGCTGGACGATGTTTCGTTAAGCGCGGCAAGAAACAGATTGCCGAGGCTGTGTCCCTTTAAGCTGCCGTCCTTGAAACGAAAATTAAGCAGCTCGCCCATAACGGGGTCAACCTCCGCCAACGCGCTGACGCAATTTCTCACGTCGCCCGGCGCCAGCATTCCCAAATCGCTCCTGAGCATTCCCGAAGAGCCTCCGTCATCGGCAACGGTTACAACGGCTGTTATATTGTGAGTATGTAATTTTAAACCCTTGAGCATAGTGGAAAGTCCCGTGCCTCCGCCTATTGCCACTACCCTTGTATCAGAAATCATAGCTAATCTCCATTCCGCCGCCTCGGGCAGCCTATGTTCTATTCTCTGCCCATATCCCTGTAGCTTACGTTCACCTTATAACCGCAGGACTTCAAATAATCCGCGAGCTTATTCGTCATTGTCACGCTGCGGTGCTTGCCGCCCGTGCAGCCTATGGCGATGCTTAGGGATATTTTGCCCTCCTCTATATACAGAGGTATCATAAACGACATCAAATCCTCAAGCTTTTCCATAAATTCAACCGCCGTGGGGAAGCTCATAACATAGTCCTGAACCTCCTTGTCATTACCTGTTTTATGCTTCAGCTCGTCAATATAGAACGGGTTCGGGAAGCATCTCACGTCGAACACCAAGTCGGCGTCAAGCGGCATTCCGTATTTAAATCCGAACGCCATTACATTTATTTCAAGTCCCTGCCCGCTGTCCTTCGGAGCGTAAATTTCTTTTATTTCCTGCAAAAGTCCCTGCGTGGTCATTCTCGAGGTGTCTATAACATAATCCGCCGCGTTATACAGCGCGGAAAGCATTTCCCTTTCCTGCTTTATGGACGCCAAAAGTCCGTTTGAGTTATCGAGCGGGTGCTGACGTCTTGTTTCCTTATACCTCTTTACAAGCGTTTCATCGTCCGCGTTAAGGTAAAGCAGCTTACAGTCATATCCCTTTTGCTTCAGGTCGTTTATCTGGAAAAGCAGCTCGTTTATCATATCGCCCACGCGTATATCTATAACGAGAGCGACATTATTGAAATTGCCGTTTACGGACGAAAGCATTTCAGAAAATTTAGGTATCAAAACGGGAGGCATATTATCTATACAGAAATATCCCATATCCTCCAAATACCTTATTACTCTTGTCTTGCCGCTGCCCGACATTCCCGTTACTATCGTGTACTGCATTTTCTGTCTCCTTATCGTTCGCCTATAAGCCGCACCTCAGGCTGCAGCCTTACTCCGAACCTTTCCTCCACTGTTGTCTGTATATGCTCAATAAGGCTGAGCACGTCCGCGGCGGTCGCGCCGCCTTTATTTACCACAAATCCCGCGTGCTTTTCGCTTACCGCGGCGCCGCCTATGCTGTAGCCCATAAGTCCGGCGTCCTGGATAAGCTTACCCGCGAAATATCCCTGCGGACGCTTAAATGTGCTTCCCGCCGACGGCTGCGAAAGCGGCTGCTTCTCGCTCCTTCTTGAGTTAAAATCCGCCATAAGCGCTTTTATCTCGTCATAATTTCCCTTTTTTAATTTGATTTTGCAGGACAAAATTATGTATCCGCCCTGTTCAAACATACTGTGCCGATAAGAAAAATCAAGCTTGTCGGCGGTTTCCGTCTTTATCATTCCGTCGGGGCAGATAAAGGTCACGTTTTCGATTATGTCCTTCATCTCGCCGCCGTAGGCTCCGGCATTCATATAAATACCGCCGCCGAGCGTTCCGGGTATTCCCGCCGCAAATTCAAATCCGGTAAGGCCCGCCTCCAGTATTTTCTTTGCCAACGCGGACATCAGTATTCCCGCGTCGGCGTAAACCTCCTCGCCCTCGATGCGGCATTTTGACATTCCGCCGCCTATGTGAATAACCACTCCGCGTATGCCCTTATCGCTCACAAGCATATTTGAGCCGTTGCCCATTATCATATAAGGCGTGCCGGTATCCTTGCAGAAATGAATAATCTTTTCTATTTCAAGAGCGCTTTGCGCGTTCACAAACGCGTCCGCCTTTCCGCCTATGCGGAAGGTCGTATGCGCGCTCATCGCCTCGTCAAAGAGAGCATTGTCCGTGACGGACATAAGTCCTTCTCTGTCTATCATATATACCTCCAAAATTCAACAGAACACCCCGCAGGGCGCGTTTTGGCGGATTAAATATTCCACGTGAACAGCTTTTTGCCCTTTTCCGCCATAAAATCCTCAAAGGATTTTAAATCCCTGTTCATTATAAGCTTTTCCGGAAATGAGATTTCCTTAAGCATATCGAGCGCCCTGCTGTAATTGCCAAGGTCAAAGGTGATATGCGCGTCGGAGGAAACCACAATTCCGACCTCTTTTTCCTTGCATATCTCGGCGATTTTTTTGCAATTCGGGATGCTCGCCTTTCTTGTGTAAAACGAATGATTGTTTATTTCCATCAGCTTATGATTTTTCTTTGCCATGTCTATTATTTTTTTGTAATCATACGCGAAAGCTGGCGCGCCGCTGTGGCATATAATATCTATAAGCGGATTGTTTACTATGCTCTCATACGCGCTCGTGTGATCCGGCGCGCCGCAGTCCTTATAGCACGGAGTGTGTATGCTGGCATTTACAACGTCAAGCTTTTTAAGTATGTCGCCGTCCATATCGATATTGCCCTCAAGGTCAAGTATGTTCACCTCGACGCCGTATAAAATCTTAACTCCGTAAATTTCGCGCGGCACATTTTTTAAATTCAGAAAATGCCACGGGTGCGCGCCGTCCGGTATAGCCGGAGCGTGGTCGGTAATCGCGATAGCCTCCATTCCCTGCTCGGACGCGTATTTTGCCATTTCAAGCACCGTCGAATAAGCGTGGGTGCTTGCCGATGTATGTGTATGTGTGTCAAATAGTATCTTCAAAATTATATCTTCCTTATCATAGATTTAACTGACTTTCCATATGGCTCATCAGTCTGTTGTTCAGCTCGACGGCGGCATTGTAGCCCATGCGCTTCTGCCTGTTATTCATGGACGCGACCTCAACTATTACGGCAAGGTTTCTGCCGAGCTTGACCGGTATCGTAAGCGACGGCACGTTTATGCCCATTATATTGGTATACTCGTCAACCATTCCGAGCCTGTCGTACTGCTTGCCTTCCTCCCACGGCTCCAAATGGATTATCATGTCGATGTTTTCCGTGTCCTTTACCGCGCCTATTCCGAATATCTCCTTAACGTCGATTATTCCTATGCCCCTAAGCTCCACAAAGTGGCGGATAATTTCCGGCGAGGAGCCGACAAGCGTCTTATCCGAAACGCGCTTTATCTCAACGGCGTCGTCCGCGACAAGTCTGTGGCCTCTCTTTACAAGCTCGATAGCGGTTTCGCTCTTGCCCACGCCGCTTTCGCCGAGGATAAGAATACCCTCGCCGTATACCTCGACAAGCACGCCGTGGCGCGTGCGTCTGGGCGCGAGCTGCACGTTAAGGTACGCTATAAGCGCGCTCATAAACGCGGATGTGCCGCTCTCGCTTCTTAAAAGGGGTACGTTGTATTTCTCGGCAAGCTCCGTCATCTCGGGGAATATCTGCAAGCCGCGCGTTATGATAAGCGCGGGAATCCGCTGTGACATAAGCCTTTCAATCTTCTCGGCTCTCTCCTCGGAGCGGAATTGATCAAGGTAGGTAAATTCAACCTTGCCCATAATCTGTATTCTGCTGCTGTCAAAATAGTCGAAGAATCCGACCATTTGAAGTCCGGGTCTGTTTACATCGGCGCTGGAAACCATTACCGATTCAATGTCCTTTGTTTCGTAAAGTTTTTCAAGTTCAAATTCCTCTATAATTTTTGTAAGTGGAATCTTATATTCATCCGTCATCATTCGTCCGCCTTTCATGACATTTTTATAATATCCTATATTATATTATACCCTATACGG
>JAJQAT010000238.1 GCA_021203665.1 Bacillota bacterium | reverse complement strand
ATGGAATATTTTATTTTTTAGGAAAATGTGTCAACTATCATTGACGTTTATACAAAATTTAACAAAATTTAATATTGACAAAATCGAAATAGTATTATACTATATATACAATAGGATATTTAGAAGTTTTTTTAACTGTTGATATAGAAAGGTTACGGTATATTATGGCAAAAATAAAACCATTCAGGGGATACAGATACAATTCGGAAAAAATTGAAAATTTAGGCTCGGTTATTTCACCGCCCTATTACAATATGCTCAAGGAGGATAAAGCCAAGCTTTACGAAAAGAGCAAATATAACTCGGTGCGCCTGTTTTCCGGCGAGACCTACGAGGACGACACTCCGAGCGACAACACGTTCACAAGAGCGAAGGGCTTTTTGGATAAGTGGATAGACGACGGCGTGCTTGTGCGCGACGAGGAGCCTGTTATATATATGTACGAGCAGACGATAGATATGTCGGGCACGTTTTATTCAAACACGAGCTTCGTTGTGCTTGTCGAGCTTGAGGACATAGGCAGCGGCGTTATAATGCCGTGCGAAAAGCTCCACGAGGTATCTATGGGCGACAGATACGATTTGCTTGCGGCGACCAATGCCGATATGAGTATGATAAGCTGCCTGTACGAGGAGCAGGAAAAGGATTTGTTCAATTTGATGAACGAGCTGCGCGAGGAAACACCCGACGTCGAGTTTTCCTCCGACGACAACGTTCAGCAGCGCTTGTGGAAAATATCGTATAAGCCGACGATTGATTTCATAGTCGAGCAGTTTAAGGATATATCGCTGTATATAACGGACGGTCAGACGAGATACGAAACCTGCCTGAAGTACAGAAATTACATGAAAGCGAACAACCCCAATCACACGGGCAACGAGCCGTATAATTATATGATGATGTCGCTGTCAAACTCCCATTCCGACGGACTTGTGTCGCTGCCGGTGCATAGGGGAGTGAAAACACCGAGAAATTTCAGCGAGCCGCTTTTTATCGCCAACGCGCAGGACTATTTTAAGGTTGAAAAGATAATAGTCGATTCCAACGATGAAACCTTTGTGCAGACTATGGTGAAGCAAATCGCCACGGTTAAGTCCGAAACAAGAATAGCGGCATATTGCGGCGGCGATTATTTCTACAGAATGGTGCTTACGGATAACGACCACATAAAGAAGGACGTATACCCCGAAATGACAAAGGAATACTGCAAGCTTGACATAGTCGCGCTTAACAAGCTCATTATCGAGGACGTTTTCCATATAGACGAGGAAAAATACGAGGAATACGTAACGCCCACGAGGAGCTATAACGCTTGCTATGACGGGGTTAAAAACGGGGATTATGACATAATGTTTGTTTTAAATCCGGTAAGGGTTGAGCAAATCAGAAATATAACCGCCGCCGGCGAAAGACTTCCGGAAATGACGGTGAGCGTGTATCCCAAGCCGTCCGTCGGAGTAATAATAAATGTAAAGGAAGATTAAAAAAAGTCTTGACAAATCGTGAATATTATGGTATAATGCCACGGTGACCGCATAGAATGGGTTTTAAATCTGCAAAGCAGTACCTATGATAGCGTGTCCTCATAATATAAAGAGGAGGTGTTTTGAATGTACGCAGTAATCGTAACAGGCGGTAAGCAATACAAGGTCAGCGAGGGCGACACGCTTTTCGTTGAGAAAATCGAGGCTGAGGAAGGCTCGGCTGTAACCTTTGACCAGGTGCTTATGGTCGGTGAAGGCGAGGACGTAAAGGTCGGCGTTCCCACAGTTGAGGGTGCAACGGTTGAGGCTAATATCGTAAAGAACGGTAAGAGCAAGAAGATTTACGTTTACAAGATGAAGAGAAAGAAGAACGAGCGTAAGAAGAAGGGCCACAGACAGCCTTTCACAAAGGTTGAAATCACAAAGATTAATGCCTAATTGCGCGTAATCCACATTCTATTTAAGATAGCGAGGTGTTTTAAATGGCTCATAAGAAAGGTATGGGTAGTACAAAAAACGGTCGTGACAGTGAGTCTAAAAGACTCGGCGCAAAGCGCGCTGACGGTCAGTTCGTTCTTGCCGGCAATATTCTTGTCAGACAGAGAGGAACAAAGATTCATCCCGGAAACAATGTAGGAATCGGCAGCGATGATACATTATTTTCATTGATCGACGGCAAGGTTAAGTTTGAAAGAAAAGGCAGAGATAAGACACAGTGCAGTGTTTATGCCGATTAATTCCGAATTTTGCGGGCTGTTTTGAGGTACATAAGGTATTTCAAAGCAGCCTTTTTTATTTAAAAACGGCAGCTTTATAATCGTGCATTGTGAGGAGTGAAGCGTATGTTTACAGATAAAGCTAAAATATTCGTTAAGGCGGGAAAGGGCGGCAACGGCGCAATATCCTTTCGCCGCGAGAAATATATAGCCGCGGGCGGACCCGACGGCGGCGACGGCGGCAACGGCGGCAATGTTATATTTAAGGTCGAGCTTGGTATGACGACTCTTATGGACTTTAAATATAAGAGAAAGTACGCCGCTCAATGCGGCTCGGACGGTGCCGGCAAACGCCAAAAGGGCAAAAAGGGCGAGGATATTATAATCAAAGTCCCGCAGGGAACAATAGTGCGCGACGCGGAAAGCAACCGCATTATAGCCGACCTGTCCGATCCGGAAAAGAGCATTGTGATAGCGAGAGGCGGCAACGGCGGCTGGGGCAACGCGCATTTTGCCACAGCGGTAAGGCAGACGCCCAATTTCGCAAGAAACGGACAATCGGGCGACGAGAGAGAAATCATACTTGAGCTAAAGCTGCTTGCGGACGTCGGACTTGTCGGATTTCCGAATGTGGGAAAATCAACCATTCTTTCAATGACAACAAAGGCGGACCCGAAGATTGCCAATTACCATTTTACAACGCTCGAGCCCAATCTCGGCGTTGTGGATTTGGGCGACCGCAGAAGCTTTGTGCTTGCGGATATACCCGGAATAATCGAGGGCGCGAGCGAGGGCGTCGGACTGGGACACGAATTTCTGCGCCATATTGAGAGAACAAGAATATTGATACACGTTGTAGATGTATCCGGCATAGAGGGCAGAAATCCCATCGAGGATTTTGACATTATAAATGACGAGCTTTCAAAATACGATATGTCGCTTGAGGAGCGTCCTCAGATAGTCGCGGCGAACAAAACCGACATTATACAGGACGCGGACGCATATAACGCGTTTCTTGCCGAAATGAAGAAACGCGGCATAGAGGTGTTTGAAATTTCCGCGGCGACAAACAAGGGCGTCGCGGAGCTTATGCAAAAGACTTATGAGGAGCTTTCAAAGCTTCCTCCGATAGCGGTTTTCGAACCGGAAATGAGCATTGAAGAGGAAGAATATATAATGGAGGACGAAAAGGGATTTGAAATTACCCGTGAAAACGAGACGTTCGTTGTATCCGGCTCGTGGATTGAGGCTGTGGGCGGAAGCGTGAACTTCTCCGATAACGAGTCGCTGCAATATTTCCAGCGCGCGCTGCTCAACCGCGGAGTTATAGAGGAATTAATTAAAATGGGAATACAAGAGGGACAGACCGTAAGAATAGGCGATTTGGAATTTGATTTCGTATTCTGATAAAGGGACACTAAAAACCTAAAAAGGGGACACTAAATTTTAGTGTCCCCTTTTGTATTCTCTCGCATAAAGGAAAACGGCGCATATTACGCAGGTAAAAACAACAAACACGGCTGCAGCCGTTTCAATAGCGGAGGACGCGGCAAAGGAGCGCCCCATGGACGGCTTGAACACCGCCGAGGTAATCGGGTGAAAATGCAGATAAAGCATCATATACACTCCGGCGGTAAGCCCGTGCAGTATTTTACCGACAATATACGGAACAAGACTTAAATTATATTTGGCAATAACCGCCATAACCTGCGCGTGGACGCTTATTCCCGCAAAAGCGACTATCACGGAGGTAAGCACAAGCTTTTCCATGATAGGAATGGAGAGCGCCGATATTTTTACTGTCCCCGTGACAAATTCCGATAATCCCGAAATAACAGCCGCTCCCGCTCCGCTTACGGGCAAAATATCGAGAAACAGCCTGCTTATAACGCTGAAAAACAGCACCGCTCCGCATACGGTGAGGATATTTCTTATGCCGTTTTGCAGGGCAATATCAAATATTTCGCCGACGCTTCTCTCGGGCGATGTCATTCGCGCGGGCGGCGCGGTATGCTTGTTCCTGCCGTAAAATCGAAACATTACGCCAACGGTCAGCGCCGCTAAAATGTGCGCGATATACAGCACCGTGCCGTATCGTATGTCTGAGTATACGCCGATTCCCACCGACCCCAATATAAACAGCGGACCGGAATTGTTGCAGAAAGCAAGCAGTCTTTCCGCCTCGGTTTTTGAGAGATAGTTATTTGAATACAATTCTCCCGCGGTAACCGCGCCCAAGGGGTATCCGCTTACGATGCCCAATATAAACGCGCTGCTGCCGGCGGGACTTATCCGAAACAGCGGATACATACAGAATTGAAACGCCTTTGCCAAAAGCTCGCAAAAGCCGGAATAAATAAGTATTCCGGAGCAGATAAAAAACGGAAACAGCGACGGCACTATCATCTCAAAGCATATATTGAGCGCGTCGGAGGCATATTTAATCGCGTAGGAGGCGTTTATCACCAAAAGAATAACCGCGCCGACGGCGAATACATAAATAAATATTTTTTTAATTTTCATCATACAATCTCCCGTTCAATCAGGTTATTAAATTATATGATTGGTTTTTTGTACTTAAAACCGAATTGCCTTCATAAATTTATTTCAGGAGCTGATGTGTATGAAAAAACGTATATCGGAGGCGGCGGCCGACGCGTGGGGAGTGCCGAAGGACGTTATTATGAACATACCACGTTTTACAATATCCGGCGACAAGGAAATATATATAGAAAATCATAAGGGCTTGCTCGGATATACGGATAAGGAAATACGCGTTTTGACGGGAATGGGCACGGTAAAAATATACGGAAAAAATCTTTGTGTAGACCGAATACGCCTTGAGGATATATTAATATCCGGCAAGTTTGACGCTGTTGAATACGAAATCTGAAAAAGGGAGTAAAAAATGTTCAAGAAGTTCTTTAAATTTCTTTACGGATATGTTATAATAAAAGTATATGGAAAGGGCGCGGAAAGATTTTTGAATATTTGCCTCAGACGAGGCATAAGCGTATGGAATACCGCGCCTATTGAAAACGGCATTGAGATGTGCGTAGCGAAGCGTGATTTTTTTCTGCTGCGCCGCGTTGCGGGAAAATGCCGCGTAAGGGTAAGGATAGCCGAAAAACGCGGACTTTCCCGCTTAATCGGACTTTACAGACACCGATACGCGCTCATCATCGGAGCGGCGGTTTGCGTTGCATTTCTTGCGGCGCTTTCGCAGTTTATATGGGTCGTTGAGATAAACGGCGCGGAAAACAGCGATATAAACAGCATAACGGCAACTCTTGACAGGCTCGGCATAAAAAGCGGCGCGCTTAAGCGCAATATTCCCGAGGGAATGGAAATAAAGCGCGAAATTCTGAACGATACCGACCAAATCGCGTGGGCGTGGGTATATATCGAGGGCGCCAAGGCAAGAGTGGAAATATACGAAAAAATTATTCCGCCGAGCGTGACAGACAAAAGCACTCCGTGTGATATTGTCGCCGCCTGCGACGGAGTAATAAAGAGGATGGTTGTAAAAAACGGCGAGGAGATATTTAAAACGGGCGATGCCGTCAGCTCGGGCGATGTGATTGTTTCGGGAAAGGTATCCGCGTATAAGGAGGGCGAGAAGGAGAAATACATATATGTCCATTCGATGGCGGACGTAGAGGCGTATACGAGCCACACAAGGACGGGAGATTATAAGCTGTATTACGAGTCAAGAACACCTACAGGCAAGCATAGGACGCATTACTCGGTAGAAATACTGGGCAAGCTTTTTTCACTGCCGTTTAAGGATATTGCATATGAGGAATATGACGTAAAGGAAAGCCGCCGTGAGCTGAGTATTCCGTTTTTCGGCTATACGGGCATAGCTCTCGCCGCCGTGCGGTATGACGAGGTGAATGTAAATAGGGAGCCTTTGAGCATCGAAACGGCGGTTGAATTTGCAAAAAACGACCTTGAGGAAAAAATATCAAAGGAGCTTACGCAGGGCAGTGTGCTGACGGACGAGAATGTTGAATACGTGCAGAAAAATAATGAAACAATAACCGTGACATTGAAAATGGACTTTATTCAGAATATAGCCGTGCAGCAGCCGCTTGACACGGAGGAAAACAAAGGAGAGGAAATATTTGATAAACAGACAGATAGAGGTGCCGCAGGAGGTTGACCTGTCATCATTGTTCGGTAATTTTGATGAGAATATTAAAATGATTGAAAGGGCTCTCTCGGTAAATATCGCACAGCGCGATAACGCTTTAAGAGTTACGGGTGAGGAGGAAAACGTAGAAAAGAGCAGTCAGGTTATAAATTTGCTTATGCAGATTGTCGCCCGAGGAGAAATAATTGACAGTCAAAGGGTGCTGTACGCGATAACCATGGTTCAGGAAAACGGCGGCATCGATATAAAGATGATGGGCGACGACTGCATCGCCGTAAGCGCTAAGGGACACCCGATAAAGACAAAAACTCTCGGACAGAAAAAGTATGTCGAGGCGATAGAAAACAATACCATTGTGTTCGGAATCGGTCCCGCGGGAACGGGCAAAACATATCTTGCGGTCGCAAAGGCGGTAACGGCGCTGAGGAGCAAGGAGGTAAACAGAATAATACTTACAAGACCGGCTGTTGAGGCGGGCGAAAAGCTCGGATTTTTGCCGGGAGATTTGCAGAATAAGGTTGACCCTTATTTAAGACCGCTCTATGACGGAATGTATGAAATGCTCGGCGGCGAGGGATTTTTACGCTATCAGGAAAAGGGCGTTATAGAGGTGGCGCCGCTCGCATATATGAGAGGGCGAACGCTTGACAACGCGTTTATAATACTTGACGAGGCGCAGAATACCACGCCGGAACAGATGAAAATGTTTCTTACAAGAATAGGCTACGGGTCAAAGGCTATTGTAACCGGCGACATAACCCAGATAGATTTGCCGCGCGATAAGCGTTCGGGACTTAAGGAGGCGGCGAAAATTCTGAAAAACATAGACGGAATAGAATTTTGCACGTTTACGGAAAAGGACGTTGTGCGCCACCCGCTTGTGCAGCAGATTATAAAGGCATACGCTAAATATGACGAGGAACAGGAAAGAAGAAGGAACAAGAGGAAAACAAATGGTTGATTTAATACTTGAGAACGAGCAGGATAAAGAGGAGCTGACATGTGAGATTGAAAAGGCGGTAAGGGACGTGTGCGAGGCGGTCTTAAAGGAGGAGAAATGTGATTTTGACGCGCAGATAAGCGTCACGCTTGTGGACAACGAAGCGATACGCCAAATCAATAAGGAACAGAGAAATATTGACAGCGTGACAGATGTGCTGTCGTTTCCGATGCTTGAATTTGACTCGGAGGGGAACGCCGACGGAGAATATGAGATGGACGGCGATTATGTGGTGCTTGGGGATATAGTAATATCGATGGAGCGCGCAAGGGAGCAGTCGGAGGAGTTCGGACACAGCCTTTTAAGGGAAACGGCTTTCCTCACGGCGCATTCCATGCTGCACCTGCTCGGCTATGACCATGTAGATGATAAAGAGGGCGAGGAAATAATGTGCGAAAAGCAGGAGAAAGTATTGACCTCTTTGGGGATAACACGAAATTAGGAGAAATGTATGAATAAAAATAAAAAAAATTTTAAATCCGGATTCGCGGCAATAATCGGAATGCCGAACGTCGGCAAATCAACGCTTTTAAACGCGATAGTGGGACAGAAAATAGCGATAATATCGGATAAACCGCAGACAACGCGAAATAAAATACTTGCCATTTACTCAAATGATGAGGAGCAGATAATCTTTACGGACACACCCGGAATACACAAGCCGCATAATAAGCTCGGCGAGTATATGGTAAACGTGGCAAATGAGAGTATGGGCGATACCGATGTTCTCATATTTGTTGTGGACGCTTGCAGAAAGATACAGGAAATCGAACGCGAGATAGCGAGAAACATATCAAAAACGGGACTTCCGTGCATATTGGTGCTTAATAAGGTTGACCTTATGAAAAAGGAGGATTTACTTCCTATTATAGCCGATTATTCCAACATACACGAATTCGACGCTATAGTGCCGATAAGCGCGAAGAATAATGACGGCGTGGATATTCTCATTCACGAAATCGAGGATTACCTGGAGGAGGGACCGGAGTTTTACGATTCCGATATGGTGACCGACCAGCCGGAAAAGCAGATAGCGGCGGAGATTATCCGCGAAAAGCTTTTGTGGCTGCTCGATAAGGAGGTGCCGCACGGCATAGCCATCGAGATTACAAAAATGCAGGAAAAACAGAAAATCACAAATGTATACGCCACAATATATTGCGAAAAGGCGTCGCATAAGGGAATAATTATAGGAAAGAACGGCGAGATGCTTAAGAAAATAGGCACGATGGCAAGGGGCGACATCGAGAAAATGCTTGATAAAAAGGTCTACCTTGAGCTTTGGGTAAAAGTAAAATCGGATTGGAGAAACAGCGACTTTTTAATCAAGAATTTCGGCTACGCGAATGAATAGAAAATAGTGTTAGTATAACCGCTGAAAAAATGAAAAACATAAATACAGACCGCGGATAAGCTCAAATTGAGCCGCCGCGGACTTAGGAAGAGGTTGTTTTTTTCGGAGGGTATTACGATGACGGAGCTTAACAGACTTTCATGGGAAACTTTCACAAGAACCGGAAATATAGACGCGTATCTTTTATATAAATCTATAATCAATACTGAAATTCAAGAGGATAAGGATGATACATGGCGGAAATCAGAGCGAGAGGCATTATCATAAAGCAGTCGGATTACGGAGAGGGGCACAGAATGCTCAGCGTTTTCACGGAGGAATACGGCATAATCAAGGCGGTCAGCTACGGCGTCAAAAAATCCAAGGGCAAGGCTGCCGCGTCAAGTCAGTTTTTGTGCTACGGCGATTTTGAGCTTTACAAGGGTGTCAATAAGGATATTATGAGCGTGAACAGCATTGACACCCTTGACGGCTTTTATCCCGTTTCGGAGGATATAAAAAAGCTGTCGCTGTGCGTGTATTTGTCGGATATTACATACAGCATTCTCGGCATGAATAATCCGGATGAGCGTATGCTGCGTATATTTTTGAACAGTATTTACGCTCTCGCGTACAGGAATGAGAATCCCTCAAAGGTAAAGGCGGTGTACGAGCTGAAAATGATGTGCGCCGGAGGCTACGCGCCTGTATTGGATTCCTGTGTGTCCTGCGGCGAAGGTGAGATATTCGCCTTTGACCCGCTAAAGGGCGGAATGGTGTGCCGTAAGTGCGCCGGTAAGCAAATTATCCGTATGGACAAGAATCTGTACCGAGCGGTAAATTATATCGCGTCAAGCGAGGATAAAAGGATGCTGTCATTCGCCGCGGACGATAAGCTCTTAAAGTCGCTCGGCAATCTTACCGAACAGTACGTTTTATTGCAGCTGGACAGGAAATTTTCGAGCCTTGATTACTATAATATGCTTCTTGATATGTGATTGGTCAGTTTACATAAAATTCAAGAATAAAAGACCCGCTAATTATGTATTTTGGCTAAAATAAACAAAACGTCAAAAAAACTAAAAAAAACCTTGCAATTATCTGCGGTTTGGTGTATAATATTACGGTATTACAGATTAAAATTCGCGGAGGTGTAAAAAAGTGCCAAATATCAAATCAGCCAAGAAGAGAGTTAAGGTGACTGAGAAGAAGACTCTTATAAATATGTCGCACAAGACTGCTCTTAAGACGGCTATCAAGAAGTTCGAAGCTGCCGTTGAGGCAGGGGACAAGGAAAATGCAAGGGTTTTGTTCAACGAGGCGTCAAAGAAGCTCGACCAGGGCGTAAGCCAAGGCATTCTTCACAAGAACAACGCGGCAAGAAAGAAGTCGCAGCTTGCTCTTAAGCTTGCTAAATTAGCATAATAGGGGCTGTTGACATAAATGTCAACAGCGAAAAAAGCGTTTTTTAAACGCTTTTTTCAGTTATCTCTAAAGAAAAAACCAAAAGTTCCTCCTTGCGTCGAAACTTTAGGTTTTAAGCCGTTTTTGACGCGCATGTCGTCAAAAACGATATTTATTCGAGGTTAGCACCTCGAGCACCCAAGAATAAGGATAGACAAAACCATGCCGGTTTTGTCTGTAATTTAAACGGCGGAAAACAGTCCGCCGTTATTTTTTTGCCGCAAAGGGAGCGGCGGTTATTTAATGCTGTCAATATCATAGGGCGTAATCTGATACACAAAGTAATTGAGCCAGTTTGAGAACAGTAAATTCGCGTGCGAGCGCCATCTCACAATCGGACGCTTTGTCGGGTCGTCATGAGGGAAGTAGTGCTTTGGCACGGAGGGATTTTTGCCCTTTTCCAAATCGCGGAAATATTCGTCGCGCAGGGTATTCGCGTCATATTCGGAGTGACCGGTTACAAAAATACGTCTGCCGCCCTTTGTGAATACTATATAAACGCCCGCCTCTTTGGACTCGGCAAGTATTTCAAGCTCCTTGACCTTTTTTATGTCCTCGATGCGAACCTCCTGAAAGCGCGAGTGCGGAGCGTAAAACTCGTTGTCAAATCCGCGCACAAGCTTCGCGGTGCGGCGGTTTACTCTATGCTTGAAAACACCCGAGCATTTTTCCTTTAACGGGTGCTTCGGCACGCCGTAGTGGTAATAAAGTCCGGCAAGCGCCGCCCAGCATATGTGCAGAGTGGACGTAACGTGCGTCGCGGACCAATCCATTATGCGCACAAGCTCTTCCCAGTAGTCCACCTCTTCAAATTCAAGATTTTCAACTGGCGCGCCCGTTATAATCATTCCGTCATATTTTGAATCTTTGATTTCGTCAAAGGTTTTGTAAAATGCCGAAAGATGCTCTGACGGAGTGTTTTTCGATTCGTGAGAATCCATTTGCAGAAAATCTATCTCAACCTGTAGGGGCGAGTTTGAGAGAAGTCTTAAAAGCTGCGTTTCCGTGGTTATTTTTGTGGGCATCAGATTTACAATTACTATTTTAAGCGGACGTATATCCTGGTGCATTGCCTTTTTTTCGCTCATTACAAATATATTCTCGTTTCTGAGCTGTTTTGTCGCCGGCAATTTGTCGGGTATTCTGATTGGCATATTTATCCGCTCCTTTCATATTTAATTAAAGACTACAGAACATTATAACACATATTTTATTATTTTACAATGTTTTATCCGATTGTTTTAAATATATTCGGGAATAAAAACATCTTAAATCATCTATACTAAAATAAATGCTTATACGAGGTGAATCAAGTGGCGAACAAAAACGAAAATGACAACGGGACTGAGGAGCAGGAATCGAAAAATATAAAGGAATTAGGCAGTGTTCGGACAAAAAATCCTCGCGGAAACATACATTGCGTGAATATAATCTTGCAGGTCGAGTGTCATATGGCGCTGCCGCCGCAGAATAAAACGACAAAGTACGAGCACGTTTTGCCGCAGCTTGTAGCGGTTGAGGAAAATCCGGAGATAGACGGACTTATGGTGCTTTTGAACACCGTCGGAGGCGACGTGGAGGCGGGACTCGCAATAGCCGAGATGATTGCCGGTATGGGCAAGCCGACCGTGTCGCTTGTGCTCGGCGGCGGACACAGCATAGGCGTGCCGCTTGCCGTGGCGGCGGACTATTCGTTTATCGCTCCCACAGCCACAATGACAGTACACCCGCTCCGTATGAGCGGCGTGGTGATAGGCGTTATGCAGACGTTTCGCTACTTTCAGAATATGCAGGAAAGGATAATTGAATTTGTGGTTTCAAATTCAAACATATCAAACGAGGAATTTAAAAGGCTGATGCTATCCACGGAGGAAATAGCCAATGACGTCGGCAGTATATTATTCGCTAAAAAAGCCGTGGAGTGCGGACTGATAAATGAAATGGGCGGACTTAAAGACGCGCTCGAAAAAATGTATGAGCTTATAGCAAAGCAGAGGGAGGAGAAGAAAAAATGATTTATTCCGTAGTGCCGACAGACGTGATATTTTTCGACCAAACGCAAATACGGCGCAGGCATATAAAAATGTATAATAATGTAACGCTGGAGATAACGGACGGAATTGTTGACAGAATTGTAAGCACAAATCCGCAGGATTATCTTAAATATCACAATTTGCTCGGGTCGAAAAATATATAGTAAAAATTTCTTGCAAAAATCCTATGTTTGGTGTATAATATAAAGGATTGCCGTACCCGACGGCGATACACTACAGAAGGAGGAAAAGAAATATGCAAAATAATGTATATGATGTTTTGTTGGAACGCGGACTTATCGCCCAAACAACACACGAACAGGAAATACGGGAATTATTGGGAAAGGAGAAAGTAACGTTCTATATCGGTTTCGACCCGACAGCAGACAGCCTTCATGTAGGACACTTTTTGCAGATGGTTGTTATGCGCCATATGCAGAATTACGGACACAGACCCATCGCGCTTGTCGGCGGCGGCACGGGACATATAGGCGACCCGTCCGGCAGAACGGATATGCGCCAAATGATGACAAAGGAAATTATCGACCACAACTGCGAATGCTTCAAGGAGCAGCTTTCAAAGGTTGTTGACTTTTCGGACGGCAAGGCGATTATGGTAAATAACGCCGACTGGCTTTTGGACCTTAATTATATTGAGTTTTTGCGCGACATAGGCTCATGCTTCTCGGTAAACAAGATGCTTACCGCGGAGTGCTTTAAGCAAAGACTTGAAAAGGGACTTTCGTTCCTTGAATTTAACTATATGCTTATGCAGAGCTACGATTTCCTTATGCTTAACCGTAAGTATGACTGTAAGATAGAGCTTGGCGGCGATGACCAGTGGAGCAATATTTTGGGCGGTATCGACCTTTGCAGACGTAAGGACCAAAAGCAGGTATACGGTATGACCTTTACGCTTTTGACAAACAGCGAGGGTAAGAAAATGGGCAAAACAGCCGCGGGCGCGGTATGGCTCGACCCGAAGAAAACAACGCCCTACGAATTTTATCAGTATTGGGTAAACGTGCAGGACGCGGACGTTATCAAGTGCCTTAAGCTTCTCACATTTGTTCCGATGGACGAGATACACAAGATGGAGCAATGGGAGGGGCAGCAGCTTAACGAGGCAAAGAGAATACTTGCGTATGAGGTTACAAAGCTTGTACACGGAGAGGACGAGGCTGAAAAGGCAAAGAAAACAGCCGAGGAGGTATTCGCAAAGGGCGGCATAAGCGACGATATGCCGACTACGGTTATTCCCGACGCCGTTGGAATGGGCGTGCTTGATATGCTTGTAAAGACGGGACTTTTGCCGTCAAAGGGCGAGGCAAGACGGCTTGTTCAGCAGAACGGTCTTTCAATCAACGACGCGAAGTATAATGACGTAAACGGCGTTGTTACCGCGGATATGATACCCGACGAGGGCATGATTATCAAAAAGGGCAAAAAGACCTTCCATAGAGTGGTATTGAAATAAAGCGCTTTTAAAAGCAAATTAAAACGGGACTGCTTTAAACAGTCCCGCCGGATAGCAGACAAAACCGTTCAGGTTTTGTCTGCTTTTTTGCTGTCTGCAAACAGCCCTTTTTTACAGCTTTAAAATACCGAAAGCGTCAAGTATCGATGAAATCAAAATCAGTGCAATCAATACGGGCGCTATATATTTTATCATAATATCGAACAGGCGCTTTCTTTTAAACTTTGACGACAGCTCCACTTCTTCATGTATGACATTAACGCCTATAACGTACGCGACAAATACGCAGGTAAGCAGTGCGCATATGGGCATAAGCACGGAGTTTGTTATAAAGTCCATCATATCGAGAATTGTCATTCCGCCGATAGTCGCGCCGCTCCATAGGTTATATCCCAAAATGGGCGGGATACCGACAATGAACGAGCCTATTCCAACGCCGAGAGTGGTCTTTGTTCTGCTCCCGCCGAACCTGTCGCAAAGGGAGGAAACGATTGCCTCCATTATCGAGATTGACGACGTAAGCGCGGCAAAAAGCACAAGTATAAAAAAGATTGAACCGATAACGGTTGACATACCCATACCTTCAAAAACCTTCGGCAGAGTTATAAACATAAGTCCGGGCCCCTTGCCCAGAGCCGATTCATCCCCGCCCGAAAACGCGAACACTGCGGGAACTATCATAAGTCCCGCAAGAATCGCGATACCGGTGTCAAAAATTTCGATACGGCTAACGTTTTTCTCGAGGTCGCTTTCCTTTGGCAGATATGAGCCGTATGCTATCATTATGCCCATAGCGAGCGACAGCGAATAGAACATCTGTCCCAACGCCGCCAAAATTCCCTGAACGGAAAAATGCGAGAGGTCGGGAACAAACAGATATTTAACCCCCTTTAACGCGCCCGGGAGGGTTACGGAATACACCGCGACGATTATTGCCAAAGCGATAAGGACGGGCATTAAAATTGTGCTGAATTTTTCGATGCCCTTTTGAACGCCCAGGAGTATTACTGTTGTCGTAACAGCCGAAAAAATCAGTTGAAGCAAAAGCTGAGAGCCGGGGGAGGCGAGCATTCCGTCGAAAAACGTATCCTGTGCCGCCGCCGCGTGACCTCCCGTCACAAACGTAAGAGCGTACTTTATAACCCAGCCGCCTATTACGTTATAGTACGGCAGAATAATAACCGGTACAAGCGTCGCTATAATTCCGAGAAACGACCATTTTTTGCGCAGAGCGGCAAACGCGCATAGGGCGCTCTGACCCGTTTTGCGTCCGATTGCGTTTTCGGCAATCATCAGCGTATATCCGAATGTAAGCACAAGCAGAATGTAGAACAGGAGGAAAATTCCTCCGCCGTATTTTGCGGCGAGATACGGGAATCTCCATATATTGCCAAGCCCCACGGCGGAGCCTGCCGCCGCGAGCACAAAACCTATGCCGCTTGAAAATGTGTTTCTTTTTTTCATAATTAACTATTCCTTTCCGTTCATAGAATAATACCCTCATGCGGGAGAGCATGACGCAGTGAAATCACAGCAAGCCGCGCCGCAAGTATTGAATGATGGGAATACCCCCTATTGAATATATA
>JAJQAT010000067.1 GCA_021203665.1 Bacillota bacterium | reverse complement strand
AAATCTGTATACTATGTCCTTGCATACCTGTATACTATGTTACTACACTGTACACTAACCCTCATCCGTCACCCGCCTACGGCGTGTGCCACCTTTTTGGCTACGGCTACGAGCAAAGCTCTACGCCTACGATTTGCCTTGCAAATCGTTCACCCCCAAGGGGAGGCTAACCAAATCCACCGCAAACCCTAAGCCTTCCCCTAAGGGGAAGGTGTCGGCGGAGTCGACAGATGAGGGATTGCGCCGCATGAAAAATAAAGCCGTACTCACGTCTATGCTCTGCAAGGCTCCCTTGTTAAAGGGAGCTGGCGCCGTAGGCGACTGAGGGATTCCTCTGTACTTCGTAGGGATACCCATTGGGTGCCCGAATCCCTCCCTTTAACAAGGGATGCGCAAAAAAACGGAGCCGGCGGCTCCGTTTTTATCAATTTTCTTTTTTCTTCGGTTTAAAAACCATTTTAAGCAAATCATCGCCTATAATCATATTTTCGGTGAACGGGTTAATAACCACCGCCCACACGGGATTTTTCTCATCGTACACAATGCTCACGCACTGCTCAAACTTGAATTTCAAAATCACTCCCGACGGCGATTTTTGCTTCATTGACTGCTCGTCCGTAAATATCGGAAGAAACACCTTATTGTCCTTGGAAGTCAGCAGCGCGGGATTGAAAGCCGCGCCCTTTTTCAATTTTATTTTGCCGTCAGCCTTTTCAAACGGCTCCTTCATGTTTGACACGGACGGCAAAAGAAATTCCCTGCCGGGCAGCATCTTGATTACGTCAAGAAGCGTCTCCTGCGTTTTCTTTTCCCTGAATTGCTTTATCTTGCTTTTGAAAACCTCGGTTTCAAAGCTCACGCCGCCTGCCGGCTCCGGCTTTTTCTCCGATTCCTTTTTTTCCTCATTCTCGTTCGGCAAGCCGTTCGTCATTATGTCGTCATACGCCTTTGAAATATCATCTCTCAGCGCGTCGTCCTTCTTGACGCTTTCCTCCTCGGCGACATTCTTCTTATTTTTTTTAAATAGTGCCATATTAATCTCCATTCCCCCGCCCTCGGCGGCAGCAAATACAATAACGCTGATTTCACATTATTTGTCCGCTGTTTATTTAGTCACATTCTATTATACCTTTGAAAAAAGACTTTGTCAATAATGAGCTTGCCGATTTTCGCGAAAATAAAGAAAAAGGGCGGGATTGCCGCCCTTATGCGCTTTTCTCTTATCTAAGCTCCGTTGTCGGAATATTGTCCATATCGTCAAACGCCTGGTTTTCTCCGCCCATTGCCCATATAAAGGTATAATTGCTTGTGCCGCAGCCGGAGTGGATACTCCATGACGGACTGATAACCGCCTGTTCGTTCTGCATAACAATATGTCTTGTTTCCTTGCCCTCGCCCATCATATGGAATACCACATTATCCTCGGGAACCTCAAAATACATATATATCTCCATACGTCTTTCATGCGTGTGGCACGGCATTGTATTCCAAACGCTGCCCTCCTCAAGCACGGTCATACCCATTGACAGCTGACAGGTTTCAAGCACATCGGGGTGAATGAACTGGTTAATAACTCTCTTGTTCGCGGTGCTTGCATCGCCGACATTTCTCTTTGCGGCGTCCTTTATTGAGATAAAGGTTGTTTTGCACGGCTTATGAGCCGGAGCGCTTACCATATAATATTTTGCGGGAGCGGAAGCGTCGTCGCTGCTGAACAAAACCTCCTTTGTACCCATTGTGATATAAATGCAGTCCTTATATCCCATTTTGTATTCCGTGCCGTCAACCTTAATTGTGCCGTTTCCGCCGATATTAAAAATACCGATTTCACGTCTTTCAAGGAAATAGCTTGTTCCGAAATTTGCCCATACGTCAATGCCCTTGTCAATCGACACCTCTTCGGTTGTCGGCATACAGCCTAATGTTACCATTCTGTCAACGTGCGAGTAAACCGCGACAATCTCATTCGCGACATACAAATTCTCGATTAAAAATTCATCTCTTGTTTCCTGCGTTGTGTAACGCTTAAAATCCCTTTGGTTTGCCGAATAACGAATATCCATTTTTGTAAATCCTCCTAATATTATTAAAATTTTTATGCTTTATTGTACTGCTCCTCTACATACTTCCTTGAACGGATTGCCGTATCGGGAGTTGTTTCCTCAAGCAGCACATGAATATACGGTTTCTTTTCCTTCAAAAACTTCATCAGAACGTCAAATCTGAATATGCCCTCGCCGATTTGCGCCGGCACAATCTTTCCGTCCTCAACCACAAAATCCTTTGCGTGAATTACCGCTATATCGTCGCCCAAAATTTCAAATGCCTCCGTCATCATCTCGGCTTGATTTTCATATGTTTCGGGTGAGAATGTGTTTATCGGGTCATATATAACCTGAAGATTGGGCGAATCAATCGCGTCAAGCACCCTTTTCATACGTTTCATATTGCATATCGTGTGGTAATGCACACATTCAAGTCCGATTATTACGCCCATTTTTTCCGCGTAACCGACTATCGGTCTTAAATTCTCTATAAGCGTATCGAGAGCCTCGTCCGATGAAGCGTCGCCGTCAAAGCCGTATGTCTCCGTTCCGACAACTCCGCAGCCCAAAAGGCTCGCAAAACGAATATGCGCCTTATAAACCTCGCTTATCTGCGCAAGCTGCTCCTTGTCGTTCGTGCCGAGATTCAAATAGCATCCGAGCACAGCCACATCAACATCATTTTTAGCAAGTATACGCTTTAAATACAGCGCCATTCCGGGCGTCATAGCGCATTTATCGGTCGGAAATTCATCTATCGCAAAGCGCAGCGCAAGCTGAATACATTTAAATTCCTGCTCGTTTACATTTTTAATAAGCTCGTCAAACGGCGCTTTTTTGCAATCGTGTGCTCTGATTCCAATTTGCATTTTTACTACCTCTCTTACTTATTACGTCAAATCAATTTCTTGTTATCAAATTGTAGACAAAACCGCAAAGGTTTTGTCTGCCTTGTTCATGGGTGCTCGAGGTGCTAACCTCGAATGAAAATCATTTTGGACGGGTTGTATTTCGCTTGCGAAATCAATATGCGCGTCAAAAATGGCTAAAAACCTAAAGTTTCGACGCAAGGAGGAACTTTTGGTTTTTTCTTTGAAAATAGTTGAAAAAAGCGTCTAACGCTTTTTTCGCTGTTGACATTCATGTCAACAGCCTACTATAATTATACCCTAACCGCCGCGAAAATGCAATAGCAAATATGAAAAATTTGGGTCAAACGCGCCGTTTGCGGCAAAAGGCAAATTAAATTTCAATTCAGCTGTTGCAAAGCGGTTTTTATTTTGTTATAATATTGGTAAATATAAATGAAAGAGGGTTTTTCCAAATGAAAATTGCTTTAATTAACGAAAACAGTCAGGCTGCAAAAAACGGCATTATCGCCGAAACCTTGAAAAAGGTTGTTGAGCCTTTGGGTCACGAGGTATTCAATTACGGTATGTATACAGCGGAGGACGAGGCTCAGCTTACATATGTTCAGATCGGTATTCTTGCCGCTATTCTTCTTAACTCGGGCGCGGCGGACCTTGTTATCACAGGCTGCGGCACCGGCGAGGGCGCTTGCCTTGCCTGCAACGCGTTCCCGGGAGTGCTTTGCGGACACGTTGTTGACCCGACGGACGCTTATCAGTTCACACAGGTAAACAACGGCAACTGTATCGCTATGCCTTTTGCCAAAGGCTGGGGCTGGGGCGCGGAGCTTAACCTCCAATATGTATTCGAAAAGCTGTTCGTTGAAGAATGGGGCGGCGGCTATCCTAAGGAAAGAGCCGTTCCGGAGCAGAGAAACGCGAAAATCCTTAACGAGGTTAAAAAGATTACTCACAAGGATTTGCTCGACATACTCCCGCAGCTTGACGCCGACCTTGTCAAGGGTGCTGTAGCGGGCGAGAATTTCAAGGATATGTTCTTCGCAAACTGCAAGTGCGACAAGATTGCCGAATACGTTAAGACAATCGTAGATTAATAGGCATACAAAAAGGCTGCCGTCATTTATGTCGGCAGCCTTTCTATTACTTTTCCGTTTCGTAAACCTTTATCCACAATCTCGGCATATCAATGAAGAAAATACCGTCCTTGGATTCCTTTGTTTCCTTGTCCATCGTGACGCATTTGATTTTCTTAATGCCGTATTTTGCGACGTCGATACGCGCTTTTTCCTCGCGGGTACCCATATTCACCAATACAAGATATTTCTCATCACGGTAATATCTCACAAAGCCGTAAATCCTGCCTATCTTATAAACGCAGTCAAAGCCTCCGATTGAAAACGCCTTTGACTTATTCCTAAGGCTTATCATATTCTTGTATCGTTCTCTTACGCGTCCGTCCTCGTCGATTTCCTCAACCTTATCCCACGGGAATGTCTGACGGCAAAACGGGTCGCCGTAGCCCTGCATACCTATTTCATCGCCGTAGAATATACACGGCACGCCCGGAAGCGTCATTTGCAGCGCAAGCACAAGGGTCGCGCGCTCCTTTGCAAGCTCGAGCGCGTAGCCGTCAAGCTTGAATTTGGCTTGGTAATCCTTTGAAACGTCGTGCCTTGACGGCGCGTCGCCCATACGCGTCATAATACGCTCCACATCGTGGCTCGTAACCATATTCAGCAGCGAATAGTACGCGGGCGAGGGATAATTTTCCTTAATACTCATAAGGCGCTCGTTTAATTCCTCCGCGTCAATCTTGCCGCTCACAGCGTCTATAACCGCTCTGCGCATGGGATAATTCATTACGGAATCAAGCTCGTTTCCGAGGAAGTACTCGCGCCTTTCTCCGTAAGCGGTCTTGTTTGACGCGTCCTCCCATACCTCGCCGATTATAACCGCGTCCTTATCGGTTTTCTTGACGTTCTCGCGCAGCTCCTTTACAAAAAATCCCGGCAGCTCGTCAACCACGTCAAGACGCCAACCGGACGCGCCGTTTCTTATCCATTTTTTTACGACAGCGTCCTTATCGGAAAGCAAATATTTCCTGCATTCCTCGCTTTGCTCCTCAATCTGCGGAAGAGTGGTCATTCCCCACCACGACTCGTATATATCGGGCCATTCCATAAACCTGAACCACGTGTAATACGGCGAGTCCTTGGACTGATACGCGCCGACGCTGTCATATTCGCCGTTTTTATTGAAATACTTGCTGTTGCTGCCGGTGTGATTGAACACTCCGTCAAGAATTATGCGTATGCCCATTTTTTTCGCCTCGGCGCAAAGCTCCTTAAAGGTTTCCTCGTCGCCGAACATCGGGTCAATTTGCTCATAGTCGCCGGTATCGTACTTATGGTTTGTATACGCCTTGAAAATCGGGTTCAGATAAATCACCGATATTCCCAAATCCTTAAGATACGGCAGCTTTTTAATTACACCCTTTAAATTTCCGCCGAAAAAGTCGTTAGCCTTATATTCGCCGCCGAACTGCTCCGCCTTATAATAGGGCTGCTCGTTCCATTCGCGTTTTATAATATCGTCGCGGTCGCCCAAAAATGAGCCGTCCTCGTTTCCGTTACAGAATCTGTCTACAAAAATCTGATACGCGACGCCCGTCTTAAACCAATCCGGAGTTTTGTAATCCTCGTTGTAAATCGTTATCTGATACGAATTGTGCGGAAGATTAAAGGACATCTCGCCCACTCCTCCGAGGTTTTTGGAATTATTGCCGTAATAAACCATACCTCTGTCCGTTTCAAGCTCGAAATAATACCAAATAAGACCGGCTTTATCCGGCATTTTAATATTGACGGAATAGACGCAATGATCGCTGACGTCAAATTGGTACGGCATATCTCCGCGTTTTTCCTCCTTGCCGTCCTCCTTGTATACAATACGCACCGCGGACGGTATTCCCGCGCCGGACACGGCAAGTCTGAATCTTATCTCGGTTCCGCATACAACGGCTCCGAACGGAAATCTGTAAAAGCTCTCTCTGGAATTGTGCTCTATATCCATGTAAACCCCCTATACCTAAAGAAGTGACCTTTACCGCTTCGGTCCGCGGACCGGACGCGCGGACAAGGCCGCGCGCCTAAAACGGCAGGTCATTTCTTTCAAGTTATTATTCTATCAATTATTTTATCGGTGTAAGGTGCCAAATATTCTTGTTGTAATCATCGATGGTTCTGTCGCTTGAGAAGAAGCCGGATTTAGCCGTGTTCATTATAGCCATTTCAATCCACTTTTCTCTGTTCTGATAATCAGCCGAAATTCTTTCCTGAGTCTGCATATACTCCTCAAAATCTCTCAGTACCATGTATGTGTCGGGGTAGCCGTAATCACCGAAGAGCAGCGTTTGATACAAATCACGGAAAATAGTCGTGTTTCCGGGTATAATGCTGCCGTCGATAAGCATTTCATGTGCGTGTCTTAAGCCCTTATTGGTTGAGTAAATTGTTTTAACCTCGTCGCTGCCGGCATACTTCAATCTCGCCGCAACCTCGTCAGCCTTAAGACCGAAGATATAAATATTATCCTCGCCGACCTGCTCAAGCATTTCAACATTCGCTCCGTCAAGGGTGCCTATGGTAACAGCGCCGTTAAGCATAAACTTCATATTACCGGTACCCGACGCCTCCTTGCCCGCGGTGGAAATCTGCTCCGACACGTCCGCCGCGACAACAATCCTTTCCGCGATTGAAACGCCGTAGTTTTCGATAAATATAACCTTTATCTTATTCTCGATTCTCGCGTCGTTATTAATCATATCGGCTACGGAGTTTATAAGCTTAATGATATTCTTGGCTCTCACATATCCCGGAGCCGCCTTGGCGCCGAAGATATATGTCTTGGGATAATAGCTCTCGGCGTACGCCGGATCCGCCAAAATTCTGTTGTACTCCGCGATAATGTGAAGAACATTCATCATTTGACGCTTATACTCGTGCAGTCTCTTACACTGTACGTCGAATATGGAATCGGGATTTACCTCAACGCCGTTATGCTCCTTGATATACTCCGCAAGGGCAACCTTGTTTTTCTTCTTTATATCGTCAAACTTTTTCTGGAATGTCTTATCCTTTGCGAATTTGGCAAGCTCCGCAAGCTTCTCGGAATCCTTCAGCCAGCCCTTTCCGATTTTTGAATCGATAAGCTCCGTAAGCTCCGGATTACAGTTGGCAATCCATCTTCTGAAGGTGATGCCGTTTGTGATGGCGTGGAAACGCTCCTTGTCCAAAACATAATAATCGTGGAAGATGTCGTCCTTAAGGATTTCGGTGTGCAGCTTGGACACGCCGTTTACCGCAAAGCAGCTCGCAAGACAAAGATTTGCCATGTTTACCTGATTATCGGAAATTACCGCCATCCACTTATGCTTGCCCGTATCGCCGGGGTATACTCTCTCGAGAGTTTCCATAAGACGTCTGTTTATTTCCTCAACAATCATATATATTCTCGGCACGATTTCGCGGAACATATTCACATTCCACTTTTCAAGCGCCTCGCTCATTACGGTATGATTTGTGTAAGCGAAAACATGAGTTACTATATCCCATGCCTCGTCCCAGCCGAGTCCCTTTTCGTCCATCAAAAGACGCATCATTTCGGGAATGGCAAGCGTCGGGTGAGTATCGTTTATATGAATAACGATTTTCTCCGGAAGAGATGCCCAATCATCGCCGTTTCTTTCCTCAAATTCCTTTAAAATCCACTGCAATGTCGCGGATACAAGGAAATACTGCTGTCTTAATCTCAGCTTCTTGCCGTCGTCGGTGGTGTCATCGGGATAAAGAATACCGGAAATCTGCTCCGCGAGATTTTTCGCCTCCATCGCCTTATCGAACGCGCTCTTGTCGTATCTTGTCATATCGATGTCCGTCGGGATTGTCGCGCTCCAAAGTCTGAGCTTATTGACAATCTTTGAATCATATCCGACAAGCGGAACATCATACGGCATAGCCAATACAGTATACTCGTTCTTATTCTTGAATACCATTTTGCCGTCAACCCATTCGGACTCTATCTGACCGCCGAAGACAACCTTAACAGCCTCCTCGGGTCTTGATATTTCCCATGCGTTTCCGTGTTCTAGCCACTCGTCGGGAAGCTCCGTCTGATAGCCCTCCACAATCTTCTGCCTGAAAAGACCGTGCTCATAACGAATAGAGCAGCCGTAAGCGGGTAAATCCATTGTTGTAAGCGAATCTATAAAGCAAGCCGCAAGACGTCCCAAGCCGCCGTTTCCGAGACCCGCGTCATTTTCAAGCTCGGCGATTTCGGGAAGTGTATATCCCAAATCCTCAAGAACGTGCTTATACTCGTCAGTCTGCATCAAATTAAGGATATTTGTGCATAAAAGTCTGCCCATAAGAAATTCGAATGAAAGGTAATAAAGCTTTTTCGCTCCTGTTTCCTTTACAACCTGATGCGACTTTGCCCATTTTTCCATAATCTGGTCACGAACGGTAAGCGCGCACGCGGTATAAACCATATGCGGAGTTGCCTCATCCATAACCTTACCGAAGTGTCTGCCTACCTTGCCTATGATTTCTTTTTTCAGCGCTTCCTCGGAAGCTGTCAGCTTTACTGTTTTAGCTTGTGCCATATTTCTACATCCCCTTTTATTTTCTTCTGATTTTACGAAGTTTTCTTGTCGTCTGTTGCTGTTTCAGAAGCCTTCGCTGTTTTTGCCGCGGTTTTCCTTGCGGCGGTCTTTTTCGCCGACGCCTTTTTGGCTGCTGCGGCGGTTTTCTTAGCCGGCGTCTTTCTCGCGCCCGTCCTTGCGGCGGTCTTTTTCGCCGGCTTCGCCTCCTCGGCGGGTGTTTCGTCCTTATCGAAAGGATTTTCTACCTTTACTATTTCGGGTTCCTTTGCTTTTTCCACAGCGACATCAGCCGAAGCATCGGCATCCTCGCGAAGCTTTTTTGCAAAGTCCTCCTTTTTCTCTTTGGTTTCCTTCACCTCAGGAGTTTTTTTTTCGGGCAAATCGTATATGCCCGTCAGCTCCTGATACATTTTAATATACTTATCGGCGGATACATTCCACGAATAATCAACAGCCATACCGTTGTCTATTATATTATTCCACTCGTCTTTTCTGTCGTAATAGACATTCATGGCATACCAGATAATATTCATCATCTCGTCCGCGTTGTAATTTGCAAACGAGAATCCCGTACCCTCGCCGGTATATTCGTTATACGGCCATACGGTGTCCTTAAGTCCGCCCGTTTCGCGTACAATCGGAACGGTTCCGTATCTCAGGCTGATAAGCTGAGACAATCCGCACGGCTCAAAGCGCGACGGCATAAGGAACGCGTCGCTTGCCGCGTATATTTTATGCGACATCTCGTTTGAGAAATAAATCTGAGCCGAAAAACGATCGGGATATTTCCACGCGTAATGTCTGAACAGGTTCTCATATTTCTCATCGCCCGTTCCGAGAACAACGACCTGCAAGCCGCCCGCGCACAGCTCCTCCATCTTATACGCCACAAGGTCAAAGCCCTTTTGGTCCGTAAGACGGGAAACAATGCCGACCATCATCTTGTTTTCGTCCACAGGCAAGCCAAGCTCCGCCTGCAATCTCTTTTTGTTCTCAATCTTTTTCTTGTGTACCGTTTTCGCGGTGTATTTCTGATAAATCATATTATCGGTCTGCGGATTCCAATCGGTGTATGATATTCCGTTCACGATTCCGACAAGGTCATTCTGTCTCGCGCGCAAAAGATTATGCAGACCCTCGCCGTATTCCTCCGTGGTTATTTCGCCCGCGTATGTGGAGCTTACGGTGGAAATCTTATTCGCGTATACCATGCCGCCCTTTAAAAGATTCGCGTCGCGGTAAAATTCCAGCTTATCCGGCGTGAAGTAGTAATCGCTTATGCCCATAGCGTCCTTAATCTTCTTGAAATCCCATCTTCCCTGGAATTTCAGGTTATGAATTGTCATAACCGTTTTAATTCCTCTGTAGAACGGATTGTCAAGGAATGTGTCAAGGAACACCGGAATCGGACCCGTCTGCCAGTCGTTGCAGTTGATAACGTCGGGTCTGAAATCTATCGTCGGAAGTATAGACAGCACCGCCTTTGAGAAGAATATAAACTTCTCGCAGTCAAGGTGGATATAGTCATACGGCTTATCTCCGTTGAAATAGAACTTATTGTCTATAAAATAGAACTTACAGCCGTTATGCTCCAGCTCGAATACGCCCGCGTACTGCTTTCTCCAAGCCATATCGATATATATATGGTTTATATATCTCATTTTGTCCTTATATTCCTGCGGTATACAGTTATAAAGCGGGAGAATAACTCTCGCGTCAACGCCCTTTTCGCAAAGCGTCGCAGGCAAGGAACCGGCAACATCGCCGAGACCGCCTGTTTTTACAAAAGGAGCCGCCTCTGAAGTAGCAAATAAAACTTTCATAATTTGACCACTTATTCCTTTCTCAATACTTAAGTTTGCAATAAAATCGTTCAGATTGCCGTTTTGAAAGGCGATGGCGTTAGCATCGTAAAGATATGCGAACGCGCGGAGCGCGGCTTTTGCCGTAGGCAAAAGTGCTGAATGGTGACTATACTCCGAGCCTTGAAAAATGGTGAGATGGGCGATTTTATTCAAACTTATTCCTTTCTTTAATTTAACTTATTATAATACCAAACCCCGTCCTTTGTCAATGTATACGCTCAAAATACGTATAAATTGAACAGGGCTGCCCGCATAGCGGGGCAGTCCTATTATGTAATTATTATCAAATCTTTGTGCCCTTTGAAATTGCCAAAGGATAACTTTCCTGACCGATAAGCTTTCTGCCTTTTGTTATATATACCTCCTTATCGAGTACAACGTGGCTCAGCTCAACGTCCTCCTCGATAATGGAATCCTGCATAATGATTGAATTTTTAATCACGGCGCCCTTCTTTACCTTAACGCCTCTCGAAAGAACGCAGTTAATAACTGTACCCTCAATAGTACAACCGTCCGAAATAAAGCTGTTGGAAACAGACGCCTCTTCTCCGTACTTCGTGGGCGACTGGTCCTTGGTCTTTGTGTAAATCGGGTTTTTCGGGTTGAAAAGGTCGTTTCTGATGTCCTTGTCAAGGAAATTCATATTATTTGTGTAATACGCCTTAAGCGAATCAATCTTATCGGTATAGCCGGTATGCTCGTAGCCGTATATGCGAAGTCCCTGCATCTTCTTTACAAGAGCGTCCTTAACGAAATCCCTGTCGCCTCTCGCGCTGCATTCGTCAACAATGCTCTCCAAAAGCGCCTTTTCCATTACATACACGTCCATGCCCGCGATTGCGGTTTTCGGATAATACGGCTGTACCTCAATATCGGTAACGCGCTTATTCTCGTCAAGCTCAAGCATCGTAAATCTCGAAAGCTCTTTTTCCTCAACGCCGTGCATATCCTTGTAAAGGATTGTGATGTCCGCCTGGCTTTCTATATGCTGCTCGACAACATCGGCAAAATCAATATTGTATATATTGTTTCCGAGCGAAAGAATAACATATGTCTGCGGGCTTCTCTGTAGGAAGTCGCTTATGCCGGCAAGCATATCTATATTGCCCTTTATAGCGCCGTATGTCATTTTCTCAAGGCTCGGGGGAAGTATGTTAAGTCCCCAGTTCTTTCTGTCCAAATCCCACGGCTTACCCGACTTAATGTGGTCCATAAGTGATGAATAATTCGACTCCGTCGCAACACCGATATTTGTAATGCCGGCATTTGCCATATTTGAAAGCACAAAGTCAATTATTCTGTATCTTCCCGCGATGGGAAGCGCGCTGTTCGCTCTTATATCTGTAATAGGAGGTATTCTGTCATCATTTGTCAGAATAATACCCATAGTATCTCTTCTCATTGGCTCTCTCTCCTTTCTTACGCTTCTACCATACTGCCCTTATAGATGTCCTCTTCGGCGGCAATTTCGGCTCCGCCCTCGACAAGCACAAGGTCATTGGTACATAATTTTGACGCATATTTGTTGTCGTCAGAAGAATTGACGCCAACCTTCGCTCCGTCGCCTATAACGGCGTCGGCGCCTATAACGGCTTTTTCTATAACAACATTCTTACCGATTTTGGCTCCCGGCATAACAACCGAATCCTTTACGAGACTGCCCTCGCCAAGCTCAACGGCGCCGAATACCACCGAATGGTCGATACTGCCGTCAATATAGCAGCCCTCCGTTACGGTTGAATTTGTTATTTTCGCGTTATTGCCGACATAATGAGGAGCAAGAGCCATATTTCTTGAATAAATGCTCCAATGTCTGTCGTTAAGGTCGAATTTCGGAGGATTGTCGATAAGATCCATGTTAGCCTCCCACAGACTCTGGATTGTTCCGACATCCTTCCAATATCCCTCAAATCTGAACGAAACCATTTTTTCTCCGTCCGCAAGCATTGTGGGGATTATGTTCTTTCCGAAGTCGTTCGATGACGCGGGATCGCGCTCGTCAGCCTCAAGATACTTCTTAAGAACGTCATATCTGAATATGTATATACCCATTGACGCAAGGTTGCTCTTCGGCTCCGCCGGCTTTTCCTCAAACTCGGTAATCGTGCCGTTTTCATCGACGTTCATTATACCGAATCTGCTTGCCTCCTCCCATGGAACGGGCATTACCGCTATCGTTGCGGCAGCACCCGACTGCTTATGAGCCTTAAGCATTTCGCCGTAGTGCATCTTATAAATATGGTCGCCCGAAAGTATCAAGACATTCTCGGGCTTAAATCCCTCAAGAAAGCTTATGTTCTGATAAATAGCGTTTGCCGTGCCCTTATACCACTCGCCTGTTTTGGCGCTCTGATACGGAGGCAGAACATACACGCCGCCGTGGCTTCTGTCCAAATCCCACGGATTACCGTTTCCTATATACCTATTCAGCTCCAATGGCTGGTACTGCGTTAAAACTCCGACAGTGTCTATACCGGAATGAACACAGTTTGAAAGCGGAAAATCAATTATTCTGTATTTACCGCCGAACGGAACCGCCGGCTTGGCAACGTTTTTTGTCAACGCGCCGAGTCTCGATCCCTGACCGCCTGCAAGTATCATTGCAACGCAATCTTTTGATACCATAAAATCATCTCCCTATATTTTTTGTTTATATTTTCAGCCGATATTTGGCTTATTTTTATTTTGTTTTCGCGGCTATTTTCGCGGGCTTTGCCGCCGCTGTTGCTTTTGTCTTTGACGCGGCGGGCTTTTTCTTTGCCGCCGGCTTTTTCTTAAGGAACATTACCGACGAGCCGTCTATGGACACCTCTATGGTGTACATCATATCGGAGAACTGCATACGCTTCGCCTTGTATGTTTTCTTGGCTATGCGCCTCGTACCGCCGTATTTCGTGGAGTTGGAATGCAGAACCACCTCGTATTCTCCCGCGGACGGTACGCCTATTTTGTATATGGGTCTGTCAACGGGCGTGAAGTTGGCGATTACAACCACGTTGTCCGCGGCTTTCTTGCCGCGTCTTATATACGAGAGAACGGAATTTTCCGCGTCCGCCTCGTTTACCCATCTGAAGCCGTCCCAGCTGCCCTCAAGCTCCCATAACGCTTTATTCTCAAGATAGAATTTATTTAAATCCTTGACAAATTGATGCAGCTTTTTATGCTTTTCAATATCAAGCAAATTCCATTCAAGCTGGTCGTCATAGCGCCACTCGAGGAACTGTCCGAACTCGCCGCCCATAAACAGCAGCTTCTTTCCGGGCATGGTCATGTAATATCCCAAAAGCGTTTTATATGAATCGAATTTCTCATCGTATGTGCCGTACATCTTGTCTATAAGAGAATGCTTGCCGTGAACAACCTCGTCGTGCGACAGCGGCAATATGAAATTCTCGCTGTACGCGTACATCATAATAAACGTAAGCAGACTGTGATTGTCCTTTCTGAAATACGGGTCCATCGACACATAACGGAGAGTATCGTTCATCCAACCCATGTTCCACTTGTAATTGAATCCGAGTCCGTCGTTTTCCGGCGGAGCCGTTACAAGCGGCCACGCGGTTGACTCCTCCGCTATCATCATGAAATTCGGAAATTCCGTGCCGAGTATCTTGTTGAGCTTTTTCAAAAAGTCAACAGCCTCAAGGTTGCCGTTTCCGCCGTACTTGTTCGGAATCCACTCGCCGTCGTTTCTGGAATAATCGCGGTAAAGCATGGACGAAACCGCGTCAACGCGTATGCCGTCCATATGGTATTCCTCCGCCCAAAAATACGCCGACGACGTAAGGAAGGATACCACCTCGCTCTTTGAATAGTCGAACACCATTGTTCCCCAATCCTTATGCTCGCCCATTCTCGGGTCGGCATACTCATATGTGGGGGTGCCGTCGAACATTCTCAGTCCGTGAGCGTCGCGCGGGAAATGCGCCGGAACCCAGTCCATGATAACGCCTATTTTATTTTTATGGCATTTGTCTATCATATATTTCAAATCGTCTCCGTCGCCGTATCTCGTCGTCGCGGAGAAAAATCCGGTAACCTGGTATCCCCACGAGCCGTCAAACGGATATTCCGTAACGGGCATGATTTCTATATGAGTGTAGCCCATTTCCTTTATATACGGAACAAGCTCGTCCGCAAGCTCGCGGTAGGTATAAAAGCTTCCGTCGTCATGAATGCGCCATGAGCCTACGTGCATTTCATAAATATTCATCGGCTTATTCATGGTGCTTTCCTTGCGGCGCGCGTTAAGCCACGTTTTATCGCCCCATTTGTAGCCGGATAAATCCTTTACCACGGACGCCGTGCCGGGCCGCAGCTCGCTTTTAAAGGCATACGGGTCAGCCTTGTAATAGGTTTCGCCGTCCCGCGCCTCTATAGCGTATTTATACAGCATTCCTTCTTTTATATCCGTGAAGAACCCGTACCAGACGCCGCTTGTTTCTATTCTCTCAAGCGGCTTGTCAAAGCCGTTCCAGTCGTTAAAATCTCCTACAACTCTGACGCTCACCGCATTGGGCGCCCAGACTGCGAACCGCCAGCCTGTTTTCCCGTCCTCTTTGACTTTATGAGCGCCGAGCATCTCATATGACTTGAAATTGTCCCCTGAATTAAACAGATACGTTTGAAAACGACTTATATTCGCCCAGGTTTTCTCTTCGGTCATACAATCCCCTCCCTTTTTATTTCTGTAATGAAAACAATGATTTTTATATGCGTTTTGCACTTACTTGGTACTATTATATCACAAATTTTTTTGTCGGTAAAGACCATATGTAATTATATTTAAAATGTTTTTTTGTGCAATTTGACAAAAGATTTCACACCTCGACACCCCGCGCGGTTTGATAT
>JAJQAT010000160.1 GCA_021203665.1 Bacillota bacterium | reverse complement strand
TAAAAACAGTATTGACAAACATATTAATCGATGCTATAATTAAATCATGAAAAAAGTAATGATTATCGTTATTGTTTTAGAGCGGATTAAAGGAGATGAGCACTATGAAGCATTCAAAACAGCGCGAGGCGCTCTTGACGCTGATAAGAAGCACGCGTTCCCACCCGTCCGCCGACTGGCTTTACGAGAACATGAGAAAGGATTTTCCGAATATCAGTCTCGGAACCGTCTACAGAAACCTTTTGGTTCTTGCCGAAAACGGCGATATAATCAAAATCCGAACGGCATCAAACAAGGAGCATTTTGACGGCTATGTTTACAGGCACCACCATTTTGTGTGCCGCAAATGCGACAAAATTCTCGATGTTGATATAGACGGAATGGACGACGCCGAAAAGCAGGCGGCGCAAAAGCTGGGCGCGCAGGTGGATGACTATTCCCTTGTGTTCTACGGTATCTGCTCGGATTGCAAAAAAAATTAAATTTATTCAAGGAGGAAAAAATTATGAAAAAGTATGTATGTCCCGTATGCGGTTATGTTCACGAGGGTAACGAGCCGCCCGAAAAATGTCCGCAGTGCGGAGTTCCCGGTTCAAAGTTCACGGTTATGGAGGAGGGCGCGGCTCTTAACTTCGTATGTGAGCACGTTATCGGCGTAGGCGCTAAGGATCAGGTTGAGGCGGACGTTTACGAGGGTCTTAAGTCCAACTTTGAGGGCGAATGCACAGAGGTCGGTATGTATATCGCGATGAGCAGACAGGCTATCCGCGAGGGTTATCCCGAGGTAGGCGCGTTCTATCTTCAGGCGGCGCTTGAAGAGGCTGAGCACGCGGCTAAGTTTGCCGAGCTTTTGGGCGAGGTTGTAACGCCGTCAACAAAGAAAAATCTTGAGCTGAGAATGGAGGCTGAAGCGGGAGCTACAGCGGGTAAATTCGAGCTTGCGAAGAGAGCTAAGGAGCTTGGCTACGACGCAATCCATGATACCGTTCATGAAATGGCGAAGGACGAGGCAAGACACGGAAAAGGCTTCGAGGGTATGCTGAAGAGATATTTCGGCTAAAATTAAGCATTAAAATGCGGCGGCAAAATTGATTTTTTGTCGCCGCATTTTTGCGTTGTATTTTAATTATTTAACCCAATCCTCAAACTCATAATCATCTGCCGAGTCCTTGATATAATCCTTGGTAAACTCAAGCGCGAAGATTACGTTCAGGCACCACTGCGCGGTGAAGTTTGTTGAAATCCAGAACATTTCCTCAAGATTTTCATTATTGAAGTAATTTTTTAGCACGGTCGTGTCAAAATTATCCTTTTTATCCTTACCGGCAAGCGAGTAAATAAGCACCTGCCATACCTGATGCACCAGCTTTTCATTTCCCGTCCGGTTAGCGGCATAGGAGCAAAGCGCGGACGCCATATAAGGATATTCAAATCCGTCGCCCTTTATCAAGCCGTTTGAAACGCGCTCCTTTTCCTCCGGCGGCAGGAAGTAAAATTCGCCGTACTGCACAAGCATATCCTTAAATTCCTCGTCGTCAAGCAAATCCGCAAGCTCGAACCAGGTCTGCGGTCCGCCCATACAAACCGCCAAATGCGAGCCGCCCGCGGCGCTCTCGCCTATATATCCCAAATGTCCGCTTTCAGGGTCGTATTCATAATTCGAGCCCGAAATCAAGCGCATCGGCGATTTCTTTAGGTCGTTAATACCGGTGACAATTTTATTTCTGTAATGCTCGTCATTATCTCTTTCCCAGGCGGTGTACCAGTTTGAGCAATATGTGGACCAGTCCGGACCGCTTCTCGCGTGAGTGGGCATTTTTGACTCTTCCTTTTTATAGAAATATCTCAGCGGATCCATATTAAGCGTCGCAAAATCTCCGTCCTTCACATCGTCCATTGCCTCACCTATTCTCGGGTCGCCGCCGAGCAGATAGTAAAGCGCTCTGTGGTGTCCCGCCATAGCCACTCTCGGCTCCTTGCACGAATCGCCCCAATGCACAACATTGTGACGGCTGCCCAGTCCCTTTAATTCGCCGAAATGGTAAATATCAACGTCCGCACTGTGGCGGCTCATCGCCTCAGCCATCGTGAATATATCCTCTCTGCCGCTGCGCATAAATGCGTACCACAGCCAAAGTGTGGGTACAAGCTCCGTATTCTGCCACGCGTAGCCGCCCAAATCGTACTTCCAGCAATGACGCTGAGCGTCATATGTGTGCATAATGTCGCCGTAATCCCACAAGCCGTACCAATGCCTTTGCTCAACCTCGTTTTTATAGAAATCAAACGCCTTGTCAAGCTCGTCCTCAAGCCACTTTTTAAGCGGAGTATCCCTTTCGGGCAGGCTCCACTCGCCAAGCGCCTTAACCTCGTGATAGTATTCGGGAGCGCACAAAAGCACCGGCGGTCTTTGTACTCTGTCCGCCTTTTCCATAAGCTCGTCATCTGACGGAACGGAATCAAAGAGGTAGAGCGTCATTTCGTTTGTATTCGCTATTCCGTAAGCGCTGGCGCCTATTTCCGGAAATCCCTCGTAATACGTCTGGTCGTGCGCTTCGGTGTCATAATGACGCATATCCTGCGCATCGGCGTCCGGCGGAACAATCCACGCCGTAAGCTTGGCGTTGTCCGTGCAAAGTCCGTCCGCGTAAATTGAAGTAGGGTATTTCTGCCAAAAATCGCGGATACATACCGCCGCGCCGCTTTTTTCATCGGCTATGTACATAAGTCCCTTTGAACGCTTGCCCCAATTCGCCTTTATAAATGTACACTCATTATGTCCGGTTCTTTTTCTGACCTCAAAGCTGTCGGGACTTGTCTGCTGTAAGCGGTAGCTGTCCCACTTGGTTACATTTTCAAAATCCTCTTCCGTTACGATTTTGCCTGTTCTTAAATCAACCAAGCCTTCAACGCTTATCATCTCTCCGGCAAGCTGCTTTGAATGAACAGGCTGTATTCCGATAGACGGACCCAGTCTCGGACGCCAAAGGTTTAAAATTTGCATTGCCTCGTGCATTACGCCATAATCGCCCGTTATTTTTATACGGCGGTTGTAAAGCTTGCCGCTCATCTTTCGGCTGAACTCCACTCCGACACCCTTTATGAAGTCAACCGCCTCGTTGCCGTCATAAAGGAATGTGTGGGTAATCTTTACCGATTTTTCATTATAGAACACTGAAAATCTGATTATGTATCTCAAAAACGCATCTCCGTCTGCGCTTTTGTGCGTGCCGGTGATTTTTACGGTCGTCTTGGCGGGACCGTTATCATCTATTGAAACCTCGCCTATCTCGCCGTAATACGGCACCGATTTTTTTGTTTCAACTTCGCCGTCCGTTGAGCGCAGCTCCTTTATTACCTTTAAGGACGCGTCGGCATAAGGCGTTTTCATAAGCGTTCTGCCCGACTTCGGGAATACCGCCGTAAATAAGCCGTTATTTACGGTTATTTCGCCGTCGGTTTCATCCGTCTTGTTCCCGCCGCACTCCGCGCCGCCGCAAGCCGAAAGCTCCAATGTGTCCGCGTCAACCTTAGCGGTGTATGAGCTCCACTTCGTGCTGCCGTCGGGGTAATACGCGATGGGCTTTTCCTGCCACACGGTATTATTATCGGGTGAAAATTGAATTTCCTCGTTCTTTTCTCCCCTTTTCCACGGCACGCCGAACGTCACGTACCCGCCCTTTGCGCGATTTTCAAGCCAATGTAATTTTATACCCATGTTCTTCATCTCCTTATGCTTCTATTATATCATAGATATTTATGTAAGTCAAAATAATTCGATAAGTCGTGAATTAATTTTACCGTTAAAAAGCCTAAAAATCTCCTCACACAATATATCGGCGCGCATATTATATACTAAAAGATTACAGAGGTGGGAAATATGCTTAATTTCTGCATGAGAGGATGCTCAAAGGCGGCGGGATTGGCGGTGCTGGCGTTCTGCCTCGGAGTGATTGCCGGAGCGTTTCTTCCGATAGCTATGGTGGCTGTTCTGGAAATGATTTTTTTGCTGGCCTTTGGGTATTTTTGTTTGTTCAAATGGTAGAAAGGAGTTATTATGAAAATCGTTGTTCTGAAGGTTCCGAAGTGTCTTAGGGGTATTGTTAAAGCTATGTTTAAAATGTAAGAAAAAAATCCTCAGGCTGTCGACAAGTATATCAAAGATATACCTGTCGACAGCGAAAAAAGCATCATTAATGCTTTTTTCAATTTTCTTTTAAATGAAAAAACCAAAAGTTCCTCCTTACGTCGAAACTTTAGGTTTTTTAGCCATTTTTGACGCACATGTCGTCAAAAATGATTTTCATTCGAGGTTAGCACCTCGAGCACCCAAGAACAAGGTAGACAAAACCTGACCGGTTTTGTCTACAGTCTGAATCCTGTCGGACATCTGCCGACAGGTTTTTTCGTATTATTTAAAGGAAATAAGCTTAAGCCAATTATCGAGAGAATTAAGCCATTGCGCGACGTGCGGCACCTCCGACGCTACACCCAAGCCGTGAGAGCCGAGCGGGTATATGTGCATTTCAAACGGAACCTGCACCTTGCTCAATGCGTCCGCATACATAAGAGAATTTTCCACCGGAACTGCCTGGTCTGACGAGGTGTGCCAAATAAACGCCTGCGGCGTGTCCTTTGTCACGTGCTTATACAGTGACATAAGCTCCTTATCCGCGTGCAAAGCGCGCTCTCCGATAAGGTTTTGTCTTGAGCCGTCGTGTCTGTATTCAAACATATCTATAACGGGATAGCATAGAATAGTCGCGTTCGGCTTACAGTCGGTTTTGTCTATCTCGTCGGTTTCCTCGTACATCTTCTTATCGTAATGCACGGAAACGGAGCCGGCGAGGTGTCCGCCCGCGCTTGAACCCATAACCGCTATTTTATCCTTGTCAATGCCGTATTCGTCCGCGTGATAGCGAACGTATCTTACCGCGCGTATCGCGTCGCTTATCTGCGCCGGATGCTTATACGGCGCGACTCTGTAATCAACCACAAAAGCCGTCACGCCTATCGAGTTTAAAAATTCGGCATAGGCACCGCCCTCGTGCTCCGCGCGCATCGCGTAAGCGCCGCCCGCGAATACGATAACCGCGCCCTTTGAGCTTGACGGATATGCCGTTATTGTCGGCTTTCTCGGCTCGGTTTCCCCCTCTTCGATAAATGTGTCATCCCAATACGGGATTTGACTTCCCCATAAATTTTCCATAATATCTCCCTATTCCGCCTGCGGATTCTCCGCGTACTCGTTAAATAATTCTATAAAATCATCTATTTTGCTTTTCTTGATTGTAAATTGCGCAACGCCGTCGCGAACCACCGCGCAGCTCTCATCGCCGATTTCCTTAAATTCCACAAGAAGATTGTCTGCGCTCTTTATTCCCTTGTACGATATTTTAAGCACGGTGTCACCCATCGTCTCATTATTGTAGATACCGTCCACCGACAAGCCTGTAATCTTATTGCACACAGTCATTGAGGCGTTCTTATCCGTCTCTTCTCCGTCGAGCGTGAAAACGACCTCCCTGCCGTTTTCTATTGCGAGAGTATGAACCGCGCCCTCGTATTCCAGCGTGACGCTCTTTATTTTTTCCATATCGGCGAATGCCTGCATTTTGTTTATTATGCTGTACGCCGACTCGCTTACGAATCCTACGCTGTCCGCGGAAACGGAATATATATTATTCCTGTATTTCACATACGCGCTGTCGCCGAAGGTTTTTCCTATTATCACGGTTTCCGTGTATATGTCGCCGTATTCGCCGGTTATATTGTTATACGGCTCAACCGATAATATTACAACCGGAAACGTGCTTGTGATGCCCGCTTCAACATCCTCAAGCGGCTCGCTTAGGTCGATTTCCTCTATTTTCGAAAGGATTTTTCTTTCCACATACTCATTATTGGCGGCGCTCAAATACGGTGACGACATTTCCCAAAAATCATCTTTGTTTTTGCTTATGTCTATAAGCTCGTCGCTCTTTATTATCGTTATTCCGAGTATATCGTCGCTATTTACGTTAAAGCGGTTAAATTCCGTGTAGTATTTTAGCGGCTGTTTAAGCGTTTCCACCTTGAACGCGTATACGGTGTATATCGCGTCGTCACCGCTTTTCTTGATGTAATACTCGTCATATTCGGGGGTTTTGCCGCCTATATACAGCGTATCGCTGTCGCCGTTTTTCTTGGAAATCGTAACGGTAACGCTCGGATTATCCAGTCCGTATTTTGATAAATCGCTGTCCTCGATTTTATTTTTGGATGTCAGCGTGGAAACGGTGCCCGCCAAGCCGTAGGCTTTGGACAGATCAACCTCGTAGCTGCTCATATTGTTCACGGTCCACACCGCGTTTCCGAGATTTTCCGCCCTTATTGTTTCTGTTTCGTTCGATACCTCCACATAGGCAATATCTCTTGTGTCCTCGGAATAAATCGTGTAAACGGATTTGCCGGATGAATTTGCACCCGACATTCTCACGACTGCGATATAGCGAATTACGATTATTGCCGCGACTATAAGCAATACAATAACAGCGGCGGTTATAATTATGTTTTTCTGTATTCTACGCATAGACTTCTCCTTTGCTCAAACAATAAAACCTATAACCACGTATATTAATATTACTTATTATACAAAATCTTTGTTAAATCATTATGAACTGAATATTAATTTTTATCCGGAACAATGCTTATCGCAAGCTCCTCAAGCTGTTCGCCGTCAACCACGTTCGGCGCGCCGGACATAAGCTCGGACGCGTTCTGAACCTTCGGAAACGCTGTTACGTCTCTCAGGCTGTCATTACCGGTCATAATCATGGCAAGTCTGTCAAGACCTATTCCCATGCCGCCGTGAGGCGCGGCGCCGTACTTATACGCCTCAACAAGGAAGCCGAATTTTGCTTCTATTTCCTCGTCTGAAAGACCGAGAGCGCGGAACATCTTTTGCTGAAGCTCGTAATCCGTTATGCGTATCGAGCCGCTTGAAAGCTCCGTGCCGTTTAAAACAAGGTCATATGCCTTCGCGATAACCTTGCCGGGGTCTGATTCGAGATACTGTATACATTCGTCCATAGGCATTGTAAACGGGTGGTGCATCGCGACCCATGAGTCGGTGTCCTCGTCGTATTCAAAGAACGGGAACTCCGTTATCCAAAGGAAATTATATCCGTCGGGAATAATATCGAGCTGCTTTGCGACCTTTAAGCGCAGCGCGCCCAATACCGGAAGCGTAATCTTATTTTTATCCGCGACAAGCAAAACAACGTCGTCCTTTTGCGCGCCGACCTTATTCAAAACAGCGTCAAGCTCGCCCTCGGCAAGGAATTTTGCAAAGCTGCAAGACGGAGCGTCGTCAACCCAGCGCACAAAAGCAAGTCCCTTTGCGCCTATTCCGCGAACGTATTCCGTAAGCTTGTCTATTTCCTTTCGCGTAAGCGTCTTTGCGGCGTCCTTTGCGACAATCGCCCTTACACTGCCGCCGCTTTGAACCGCCGATGAGAACACGCCGAAGCCGCAGTCCTTAACAAGCTCCGAAACATCGCATATTTCCATACCGAAGCGCGTGTCCGGCTTATCCGAGCCGTAGCGCTCCATTGCCTCCTTATAGGTAAGCCTCGGCAGCGGCGTGGGTATGTCAACGTCAAGGATTTCTTTAAACAGTCTTTTGATAAATCCCTCGTTCATTTCGAGTATATCCTCAACGTCAACAAACGACATTTCAAGGTCAATCTGTGTAAATTCCGGCTGTCTGTCCGCTCTTAAATCCTCGTCGCGGAAGCAGCGCGCAAGCTGAATATATCTGTCAAAGCCGGCAATCATAAGCAGCTGCTTATACATCTGCGGCGACTGAGGCAAAGCGTAGAATTTGCCGTGATGAACCCTCGACGGCACAAGATAATCTCTCGCGCCCTCCGGCGTTGATTTAATCATCATCGGCGTTTCGATTTCGATAAAGCCGTTTTCGTAATAATAATCTCTCGCCACCTTTGCAATTTTGCTCCTCATAATAAGGTTATCCTGCAAAACCTTTCTTCTCAGGTCAAGATAGCGGTATTTTAAGCGCAGCTCCTCATTTACGTTGGTATCGTCAACAATTTCAAAGGGCGGCGTCTGCGCCTTTGCGAGGATTCTCAAATCCTTTACGTCTATCTCGATATTTCCCGTTTTAATCGCGCTGTTTTTGCTCTCTCTTTCTCTCACAACGCCCTTTGCCATAAGCACATACTCACTTCGGCAGGATGATGCCTTTTTGAATATATCCCTGTCTGTCGCGTCGTCAAAGGCAAGCTGAACTATGCCCGTTCTGTCCCTTAGGTCTATAAAAATAAGATTTCCCAGGTCTCTTATTTTCTGCACATAGCCGCCGACAACGACCTCGTTTCCTATTCCCTCCACGTCTCCGCAGTAGTGTGTGCGTTTTAATCCGCTCATTGTATCCATTGTCCGTATCCTCCATATAAATTTACATACTGAATATATTTTACCCTTATATTTTCAATGTGTCAAGTAAAAATGACGAAATTTGCCGACTAAAGATACATTTACATTAATTTTTTATGACAATACTTGATTAAATTTTAATTTGGATTTATAATAGTAAATCAAAGACTGATACAAAGGAGATGCTTGAATGAGCGGTAAGAAAAAATCAAACGGTCAATCATTTATGAACAATGTAACCGTTATCCTAATATCTCAGATACTTGTGAAGGTATTCGGCGCGGTATACAGGATAGTTATCACCAATATAGACGGGTTCGGAGATGTGGGGCTCGGACTTTACAATGTAGGCTACCAAATTTATACATTGCTTTTGGCAATATCCTCTGTGGGTATTCCGAACGCGATTTCCAAAATGACATCCGAGCGAATCGCCTTGAACGATTACAAGGGCGCGCACAGGATATTTGTGACCGCGATAAAGCTGTTCTCGATAGTGGGAGTGATTGTAGCCGCCGTGCTGTTCTTCGGCGCGGATATATTCGCGCAGTACGTGATAAAGATGGACGGCTCGCAATACGTTATGCGCGCGCTTGCGCCGTCGCTGTTCTTCGTATGCGTGTCCTCGGTTATACGCGGATATTTCACCGGTATGCAGGATATGCGCGCCACAAGCAATTCTCAGGTGCTTGAACAGATTTTTAAATGCACCCTGACTATTGTGTTCGTATATATGTCGGTCGGCTTGGCTCCGGAAATGATGGCGTCCTGGGCAAACTTCGCCACATCGGTCGCGACGGTTATAAGCCTTTTATATCTTGTATATTTCTATTACAGGAGAAAGAGCGGCATAAAAGAGAAAATCAAACAGTCCACGGGCGAGACAATAAATATCCCCGCGCGCAAGCTTATGATAAGCATACTTATGATAAGCGTTCCCATTTCGCTCGGCTCGATTATAACCGCGCTTAACCGTGTTATAGACACCGCCACGGTCAGCCGAGGCATTCAGGCGGCGTTCGCGCAGGTTATTCCGGCTCACGGCTCGGAGGCGGCAATTTACTCGCCCACAATCGATCAGCTCACATTGGAGGTAAAGCGGCTTTCGGGACTGCTCTCAAAAAGCGATATTTTATACAATATGCCGTTGGCGGTTAATTTCGCGTTTTCCACCGTGCTTGTGCCGTCCGTAGCAGGTGCGCTCGCGGTCAACAACTACAAGGAGGCGGCGGCTAAAATAAACTATTCGATGCTCATATCAACTCTTATAATTCTTCCATGCGCCATAGGACTTATAGTTTTGGCGCAGCCGATATACAACATTATATACTTCAACACCTCCGACGGCGCGTCGCTTTTGCAGCTTGTGTCCGTGTCGCTTATATTCGCGGCGCTTAATCAAACTATGACCGGAGCGCTTCAGGGAATCGGCAAAATATATACGCCGGCGATAAGTCTGCTGTTCGGCTGCGCGGCGAAAATAATTTTGAACATTGTGCTTATACGCATACCATCGGTAAATATTTACGGCGCGGCTATAAGCTCAATCGCGTGTCAGGTTATAGCGTTTATAGTATGCTTCGCGGTGCTGTCCAAGCATATCAAGCTGAAAATGACGCTCGGCAAATACGTTGTGAAGCCGCTCATCGCCGGACTGGTTATGGGCGCGGCGGCAATAGGCGCGTATAAGTTGGTGATGCTCGCGTTCACGGAGGGCTTTGTGTCAAACCTCATCGCCACAATTATCGCTATAGCGGTAGCCGTGGTTGTATACTTCTTTATGGTGTTTGCTTTAAAGATACTCTCTAAACAGGATGTAAAACAGCTTCCGGCGGGAGGCAGTATTTACAGAGGACTTGTTAAATTAAAAATTTATAAGGAATAAAAAAAAGGCTGTCGATAGGTGCAGCGCCCATCGACAGCCTTTTTTTATTTTGTCTTGTTTACTCTCGCGGCTTTTACGGTGTTCTTCATAAGCATCGCTATAGTCATCGGTCCGACGCCGCCGGGTACGGGCGTTATCGCTCCCGCGACCTTTTCGGCGGTTTCAAATTCCACATCGCCGCAAAGCTTTTTATCTTCCATTCGGTTTATGCCTACGTCTATCACAACCGCTCCCTCTTTTATCATATCGCCCGTGATAAAATTGGGTATTCCGACCGCCGCCACAAGAATATCGGCGTTCCTTGTCTTTTCCGCGAGATTTTTCGTTTTGGAATGGCATATCGTAACCGTGCCGTTTTGGTGCAAAAGCAGCATTGCCTGCGGCTTGCCCACGATATTGCTGCGTCCGACAACGACGCATTCCTTGCCGCACACATCTATGCCGGATTCCTTTATAAGCTCCATAACTCCCGCAGGCGTACACGGAACAAAATCATAATTGCCGACCATAATTTTACCCACATTTACGGGGTGGAACGCGTCAACATCCTTATTCGGGTCTATCGCGTTGATAATAGTCTTTTCATCGATTTGCTTCGGGACGGGCAGCTGCACGAGAATACCGGAAATGCTCTCCTTGTGATTAAGCTCGTCAATCAACCCTAAAAGCTCCTCCTGAGTTGTTTCCTCGGGCAGGGCGTATTTCTCGGAATATATTCCGCATTCCTCGCAGGCGCGTTCCTTATTCCTTACATACACCTGACTCGCGGGGTCCTCACCCACGATGATTACGGCGAGACCGGGATTTATTCCCTGCTTTTTCAGCTCCTCTACCTCGATTTTCAGCTCCGACTTTATTCTTGCCGAAACTTCCTTTCCCTTTAACAGCTTTGCCATTGTTTTTCCTCCTATCTTTTGGATTATTTGATAAAATATCGCCTTTCGGCGGTCTTATAAGACATCTGTTTTGATAACCTATTAAATCCGTCCGTCCCGCTTTTGTGAGCGCCTCATAAACCAGCTTGTAATTATCCGGATTTTTGTATTGTAAAAGCGCGCGCTGCATGGCTTTTTCCTTAGGGCTTTTCGGAACATACACCCTTTTCATCGTGAACGGGTCGATTTCCGTGTAAAACATACAGGTCGATATGGTTCCGGGCGTCGGATAAAAGTCCTGCACCTGCTGCGGATTTATATTATGCTCATGCAGATATACCGCGAGATTTACGGCGTCGCGCAGAGTGCTGCCCGGGTGGCTTGACATCAAATACGGTACAAGATACTGCTTTTTGCCTATTTGCTCGTTGATTTTATAAAACTTGTCCGAGAATTTATTGTACACGCTGTTCGCCGGCTTGCCCATATATTTCAGCACGTTGTCGCTGATATGCTCCGGAGCGACCTTGAGCTGACCGCTTACGTGATACTTGCATAATTCATAAAAAACCGTGTCGTCCTTATCGTTTATAAGATAATCAAAGCGTATTCCGGAGCGTATAAACACCCTTTTTACACCCTTGATATTTCTCAGCTTACGCAGCAGCTCAAGATATTTCTTATGTGATATTTCCACATTTTTGCAAGGCTCGGGATACAAGCACTGCCTGTTCTTGCACGCGCCCAGGGTAAGCTGTTTTTTGCACGCGGGGCCTCTGAAATTGGCGGTGGGTCCGCCCACATCGTGTATATTGCCCTTAAAATCGGGCATTTTTGTCATTTCCTCGGCTTCGGCGATAAGCGACTCATCGCTCCTTGACGTGACTATTCTGCCCTGATGAAAGGCGAGCGCGCAGAAATTGCAGCCGCCGAAGCACCCTCTGTTTGCGGTAAGTGAAAACTTGACCTCTTGTATTGCGGGAACGCCGCCGTCCTTTTCATATACGGGGTGATAATTTTTCATATACGGCAGGGCGTACACCTCGTCAAGCTCGTCCGTTTCGAGAGGCGGCATAGGCGGATTTTGTATAAGATACCTGCCGCCGTGCTTTTGCGCAAGCGTTTTGCCGATATACGGGTTTTGCTCGTAATATTGAAGTCGGCACGACACGGCATATTTTTCCTTGCTTTCAACGCATTCCTCATAGCTCGGGAGCAGGATTGAATTATTCGCGTCATACTCCGACGCTATATAGCAGGTGCCGGGTATATCGGTTATCTCGCTTACCTTGTCTCCGGCGCGAAGTCTGTCGGCAAGCATTACGATTTGCTTCTCACCCATACCGTACATTAAAATGCTTGCCTTTGAATCAAAAAGTATGGAGCGCCTTATTTTATCATCCCAATAATCATAATGCGCAAAGCGTCTCAGGCTTGCCTCCACGCCGCCTATAAGTATCGGCATATCCGAGCCGAATGCCTCCTTTACGCGGTTGCAGTAGACTATTGTCGCCCTATCGGGACGCATACCGCCTTTTCCTCCGGGTGCGTACATATCGTCATGCCGGCGCTTTTTCGCGGCGGTGTAATGGTTTACCATACTGTCTATATTGCCCGCGCTTATAAGCACTCCGAGCCTCGGTCTGCCCATACGGACGAAATCGTCAAGACTGTGCCAATCGGGCATAGCGGCTATTCCGACTTTGTATCCGTGACTTTCAAGCACTCTCGATATTATCGCGTGTCCGAAGCTCGGGTGATCCACATAGGCATCGCCTACTATATAGAGAAAATCAAGGCTGTCCCAGCCGCGTTTTCGCATATCCTCTTTTGATATGGGAAGAAAATCATTCCTCATCATATCCCTCATTTCCGCTTGCGGGCATATCGGCGTGGCTTACGAGTACCTCCCTCGGCTTTGAGCCGTTCGCTCCGGATATTATACCGCGCGCCTCCATTTGGTCGATTATCCTGCCCGCACGCGAATATCCGACGCCCAAGCGGCGCTGTACCATTGACGTTGAAATTTTGCCGAGGGACACGGCAAGCTCGATAGCCTCCGGCAAAAGCGCGTCGCCGTCGTCCTCAACGTCGGGCGTAACTCCGTTCTCACCGGTCGCGCGGCGTTCTATTTCCTCGGCTAAATCCTCGCTGTAATGCGTAACGCCGACGTTTTCCTTTATGTAATTTACAACCGCCTCTATTTCGGCGTCCGTAACAAACGCGCCCTGTACTCTCGCGGAATTTCTCGCGCCCGCCGGATGATAAAGCATATCGCCCTTGCCGAGAAGCTTTTCCGCGCCGCCCTTGTCTATAATTGTGCGGCTGTCAACCTGGCTCGAAACGGCAAGCGCAATTCTTGAGGGAACGTTTGCCTTTATGAGTCCCGTGATTACGTCAACGGACGGTCTTTGCGTCGCGATAACAAGATAAATACCGGCGGCTCTGGCAAGCTGCGTAAGCCTTACGATATAATCCTCAACCTCTTTTGCCGCCACCATCATAAGGTCGGCAAGCTCGTCTATGATAATCACAAGCTGCGGCACCTTTTCGCCGCCCTCTTTTTCCATAAGCTTATTGTAGGATTCAAGCTGTCTTACTCCGGTTTCTGTGAACAAATCATACCTGCGCATCATTTCCGTGACCGCCCAGTTAAGCGCGCCCGCCGCCTTTTTCGGGTCCGTAACCACGGGCACAAGCAAATGCGGAATGCCATTATAAACGCCGAGCTCAACCCTTTTCGGGTCAACCATTATAAGCTTTACGTCCTCCGGCTTTGCCTTATAAAGAATGCTCATAATTATTGTGTTAATGCACACGCTCTTTCCGGAGCCTGTCGCGCCCGCTATCAGCAGATGCGGCATTTTGGCAATGTCGCCGACAACCACGTTGCCGCCGATGTCCTTTCCGAGCGCGAATGACAGCTTGGACTTCGCTCTTTTAAACTCGTTCGAGGACAGCATTTCGCGTATCGAAACGGAGCTTACCTTGTTGTTTGGTATTTCCACGCCAACGGCGGCTTTGCCCGGCACCGGAGCGACCAATACGGTGGAAACCGCCAGGTTAAGAGCGATGTCGTCCGCCAATCCGACTATTTTTGACAGCTTTACGCCCGTGTCGAGCTGAATTTCATACCGCGTTACGGTAGGTCCCTGCGTTACCTGCGAAAGCTTCGCCTTTACTCCGAAATTATCGAGCACGGATATAAGCTTTTCGGCTGTGCGGCGCATTTCCTCGCGCTTGTCGCCGGAAATAGCCTTGGGCGGGTCAAGCAGAGTTATCGGCGGGAACACATACTCAATGGCAGGCTGTTCTATCGCCTTATTAAACTCGGAGTTGTATTCCTCCTTTTCCTTATCGGATATTTTATTCGCCTTTTCCGGAGCCTCCTCCGGCTTCGGCTGTGCTTCCGTCTCGATTGGAGCCGGCTTTACATCCTCATCCTCGATGCGTCCGAATATATCATCTATGCCGTTTGAAAAATCATCGTCTTTTTTAGCTTTATCCGCGTCTTCCTCCGCGTCTGTTTTCGGTGCTTCCTTTGTCTCGGATTTTTTCCTCGATTTCCTTTTGCTCTTTGTTTCGGTATTTGTTTCGGTATCGTGAGCGAAGGAATTTGCCGCGTCAAGTATGCCGCCGCTTTCAGCGTCGTCCGTGTTCTCCGCGTCCTCCGCGTAATCTCCCTCGTAATCCTCCTCAGCCGCGCGCTCCTTGACCCTGCGGTCATGCTCGTCCTTTACCTCAACGTACTTGCTTCTCGCCTCGCTTATGACCGTTTTGACCCATTTAAACGCCGCTGTCAAAATAGGCACATGGGTTATAAGGCTTGCCAAAACTATAAGCAAAATCGCAAGAATGATATACGACGCGATTTCCTGAACCATATTTTTCATAAATCCGGCAACGCACGCGCCGAAAAATCCGCCGCCCTCATAGTTTGTGTACCCCAGATAGAGTGCTATATCCGCGGTGGTGTTTTGGGGCATATTAACCAGCGCGCTCACATCGATAAGCGCGAGGAACAAAAGTCCCAGCTTACCCCAAAATCTTTTTATATTCTTGAATTTTACAAGATACGCCGTCGCTCCCGCCATAATCAGGGGAACAAAAAATCCGCATATGCCGAAAAGACCGCAAAAAGCGTTTTTTACAGCTTTGTTTACAACTCCGCCCTCGCCGTAATCGATATACATGAATATCGCCAGTAACAGCGTTATGAGCATTGATGAAATGATATATGTCGGCATATAGTTTTTCTTTTGAGTCTTTTTGCCCGAAGCCTTTTTTCGCGCCGTTTTCTTTTTCGTCGCCATGAAACCTTGCCTTTCTTTCGTTATTAATTCCTTTTCCATAATTATATAGTATATCACAAATAAAATAAAATTTCCACCGATGTTATAATATTGTAATA
>JAJQAT010000102.1 GCA_021203665.1 Bacillota bacterium | reverse complement strand
GTCTTTGATGCAGCTGAATATAGGAGGCGCGGAAACTCATGTTGTGGAATTGGCGAAGGAGCTTAAGCGCAAGGGCTTTAACATAACGGTAACCTCCAACGGCGGCGTTTACGTTAAGGAGCTTGAGGAGGCGGGCATAAAGCACTATAATGTGCCTCTGCAAAATAAAAATCCGATTAATATGCTTAAGGCGGCAAGCCTTTTAAAGAAAATAATTATTGAGGAAAAAATCGATATAGTCCATTCTCACGCGAGAATACCGTCGTTTATACTCGGCAAGCTGCACAAGCGAATGAAGTTTCCGTTTGTAACCACGGCGCATTGGGTATTTAACACGGGCTACGGACTTAAATATATAACCGACTGGGGCGAAAAAACGGTCGCCGTATCCGAGGATATAAAAACATATCTTATGGACAATTATCACGTGCCGGAGGGCGACATAAACGTGACGATAAACGGCATCGATACGGATAAATTTTCGCCGGACACGGACTGCGCGGATATAAAGAAAGAGCTTGGAATAGGTGACGGCGACAACGTAATAACATATGTCAGCCGGCTTGACGAGTCCAGAAGTCTTGTGGCGAAGCAGCTTATAGAGGTCGTGCCCGAATTGGACAAGGCAATAGACAATTTAAAGGTAATAGTAGTCGGCGCGGGAGATGATTTCAATAATGTCAAAGCGGCGGCGGACAAGGTAAACGCCGAAGCGGGCAGGGACGTAATCGTGATGACGGGTGCGAGAACCGATATAAACAAGCTCATAGCGCCGTGTAAGCTGTTCGTGGGCGTAAGCCGCGCGGCTCTTGAGGCAATGGCGGCGCAAAAGCCCGTTATCATAGCCGGAAACGAGGGCTATATAGGTCTGTTTGACGACAGCAAGCTGACGGTCGGCATAGATACCAATTTTTGCTGCCGAGGCTGCGACCGGTCTGCGGGAGAAGTTATAAAGCGGGATATTCTTAAATTTTTCGCGATGAGCGGCGGCGAACAATTAAAGCTCGGCGAATACGGCAGAGAGCTTATAAAGCGCGAATACTCCGTAAGCCGTATGGCGGACGACTGCATAAGGGTATACGACTGGGCGCTTGATAAAAATAAGGAAATATTGATTTCCGGATATTACGGCTTTAAAAACAGCGGCGACGACGCCCTTTTAAAGGCAATAATACAGGATTTAAAAAAGCACAAGGAAAGTCCCAATATCGTGGTTTTAAGCGCGAATCCGCGCGAAACCGAGACGGATTACCGCGTTAAAAGCATAAGCAGAATAAATGCTTTCAGTATATTTAAGCATATGAAAAAGGCGGATATGCTCATATCCGGCGGCGGAACGCTGATACAGGACAGGACAAGCACAAAGTCGCTCTGGTATTATCTTACGATAATATCGCTGGCGCTCAGAAATAATTTAAAGGTTATGCTTTATTCAAACGGCATAGGTCCGTTGGAAAAGAAAAGGAATATCGCGAGAACGAGAAAAATACTTAACAAGGTGGATTTGATTACGCTGAGAGACGAGCATTCATATAAGACGCTGCGCGAAATCGGCGTAGCCAATGAGATGGTAAAGGTTACCGCCGATCCGGCGCTTGACCTTGACATAGCGGACGAAGAACGCGGACGCGCCATTCTCGCGGACGAGGGCGTGCCAAAGGGAAGTAAGCTGCTCGGAGTGTCGGTAAGACGCTGGCAGAATATAGGAGCGGATTTTGAGGACGCCGTCGCGAGGGTATGCGATTACGCGTATGAAAAATACGGCTTTTACACGGTTCTTCTTCCGATGCAGTCAAGCCGCGACACGGCAATATTGCAGAATATAAAGCGCAAAATGAAAAATAAATCCTCGATTATAAAAAAGCGCTATATGGTTGAGGATATGATTTCGCTGATGAAGTGCTTTGACCTGTGCATAGGCATGAGACTGCATACTCTTATATACGCGGCGATAAACGCCGTGCCTCTGATAGGACTTGTATACGACCCGAAAATAAGCAGCTTTATGGAGCATACGCGCCAGAAATATTATCTTGACGTTAAAAGCTTGAATGAGGATAAGCTCAAGGCTATGCTTGACGAATGTGTGCGCGATTATGATAAGATAAAGAGTGATTTAAAGGATAATTACACCGTCTTAAAGGCACAGGCGCAGATGAACGGCAAATATGCCGTCGAACTATACGAAAAAGGAAGTGTTGCTCTTTGAAGAAAAAGAAAATTTCCGGCGGAATGATTCAAACGGCGGGATTTATGGCTATGGCGACGCTGCTTTCAAAGGGATTGGGACTTGTGCGCAATTCAATGCTGACGGCGTATTTCGGTTCGGGAATGGAATCCGACGCTTTTTTGACCGCGTCCACGCTGCCGACGACGCTTTTCGACATAGTTATAGGCGGAGTTATTTCCGCATCGTTTATACCTGTTTTTAACAGTATAATGTCGAAGCGCGGCAAGGACGACGCGATGAAATTTTTAAATAAATTTGTCACGTTGATTTTGTGCATATCGGCGCTTATAGCGGTATTCGGAATAGTTTTCAGCAGTCCGTTGGTGTCTCTGCAAACCAATTACGACGGCGAAAAGCACGCGCTCGCGGCGCGGCTTACGGCGATAATGTTTCCGATGCTGATATTTACCGGACTTGCGTTTTCGTTCGTGGGACTTTTGCAGTCCTTCGGCGAATATAAAATACCGTCGCTGATAAGCCTCGTGTCCAATTTGGCGATAATACTGTATTACGTGACGCTCGGAAAGCGGTTCGGAATATACGGACTTGCGGTGACAATGGTTATAGCGTGGAGTCTGCAATTTTTGATACAAATTCCGTGGATACGGAAATTCGGAGTGAAATTCCGGTTTGATTTTAAATTTAAGGATTCGGATATAAAGCAAACCCTCCTGCTTGCCGGTCCCATGCTGGTATCGACATGGGTGCAGCCCTTGTATTCCATAGTAAATCAGCGGTTTGCCTCGAACATAGATTCGGCGGTGACATATATACAGCAGTCATATCAGCTGTATATAATGGTAGTCGGAGTGTTCAGCTTCGTGGTGACGAACCTTATATTCCCGAAGCTGGCGCAGGCTGTCGCGCGGGACGATATAGGCGAGGCTAAAAATCTCACGGTAAGCTCCATACGCGCGATTGTGCTTGTAATCGCGCCGCTTATGGCGGGATTTATGATATTGTCAAAGCCTATCTCCTCTATAATTTACGGCTACGGAAAAATGGACGAGGAGGGAGTAACCGCGATAAGTATGCTGCTTAAATTTTATTCGGTCGGTATGCTCGGATTGGGACTTAACGAGGTTTTGTCAAAGGCGTTCTTCTCCCTAAAGGACAGCAAAACGCCTATGCGCAACTCCGTAATCAGTATGGTGATAAATATCGCACTGGCGTATGTTTTATATAAGCTGATGTCAACAAACGGACTGGCTCTCGCGGCGGCAGGCGGCTCTGTAATCAACGCCGCGCTGAACTGGATATGTATGGCGAGAAAATATCCCGATATGGTGACACGCGCCGACGTGGCAGATATGCTGAAGTCGGTAATATCGGCGGCGGCAATGGGAGTGTGCGTAATGCTGATATACCGCGCGGTAAGCGGCTTTTTCACCGGAATTATCGGAAATATCGCGGTATGCGCGGTATGCGGCGTGTCGGGTGTTATCATATACGGAATTTTGATTGTCCTTACGGGCGAAAGAGATATAAAAAATTTATTGCATAGGAAAGGGTGAGAATATGAATAGTTTGATATTGTCATCATTGGCGGCGTTTTTCAAGGCATTCGGAAGAATGTATAAAAACAGCGAAATATACGCGCTGCTTATGAGGATTTACAACGGAATATCCGGCTCGTGGAAAAACAGCCGAATAATGAGCCTGATAAGAGATAACGGAAACGGCGAAGCCGAAAAAAACAGCGTTACGGCTAAAGTACTGTATTCCCCGTTTACGTTTCTGACATTTTTGAAAAATAAAATAGGCGCGTTTATCGAAAAAAATATTTCCGAGAGCTTTATATGCGTCTGGGCAAAGAGCTATATGCAGAATTTTATGGCTGTGAACACGCGCTTTTTCGGAATGATGCTTGTAGCGGCGGCTGTGGGATATTGCGCGCTCGCGGGATATTTTTCAAAGCCCGCCGCCGTGTTCGGCGCGGTCGGCGCGGTCATGTGCGTGTTTAATTATAATCTGATGTCGTTTTTAAATCCGAGCAAATTTGTAGGTTTAGTAAAGAGTGCGGCGGGATTTAAAAATATCGATTTTGACTTTTACGACGAAACGCGGACGCAGGGGAAGCTCAGATTATTTTTGGCGCTGCTTGTCGGACTTGCAACGGGAGCCGCGATGAGCTTCAGCCTGATATACGGAGCGGCCACACCGTTCGCGCTGTTCGGTATGATTCTTGTTATGTACGCGCCGATTGCCGGCGTATACGCGGCGGTATTTGCCGCGCCGTTTGTGCCGACAATGGTTTTGGCGGGACTTTGCCTGTGGACGGCACTTTCTCTCATAATAAAATCCGTAACGGATAAAAGCTTCAAATGGAAATTCAGCGGCGTGGGATTGTGTATATTGATATTCCTCGCGGTCTTGCTCATATCGTCCCTGGCGTCGTTTGCGAGAACGAGCAGCCTTAAGGTATGGGCGATGTACCTTGTCTTTGTCGGATTTTACTTTGTAATTGTAAACACTGTGAAAACAAGGGAACAGCTTTACGGACTGTTTAAATTCCTCGCCATATCGGGCGCGCTTGTTGCGCTGTACGGCATTATGCAGTATCTGTTCGGCTGGAACACCTCAAACGCGTGGATTGACGAGGAGATGTTTGAGGACTCCACAATGCGCGTATACTCCACGCTCGGCAATCCGAACGTGCTCGGAGAATATCTGCTGCTGATACTCCCGATTTCGGCGGTGTATATGCTCAAATATAAATGGAAGGAATTATCCAAATGGGCATACGGCGCAATATTTCTTATGCTTGCGCTGTGCCTTGTGCTTACGCAGTCGAGAGGCTGTTGGATAGGATTTATGCTAAGCGTTGTAATCTTCGTCACCTTTTACGAGGGCAAATGGTGGGGACTTATCCCGATAGTCCTTTGCATACTGCCGTTTGTGGTGCCGGAAACCATTACGGAGCGGTTGATGAGCGTGGGCAATATGGACGATTCCTCCACCTCGTACCGCGTGTATATATGGCTTGGAACGCTTGGTATGATGAAGCATTACTGGCTCGGCGGAATAGGAATGGGCGAGGGTGCGTTCTCCCAGGTATACCCGTTCTTCTCGTATAACGCGATAACCGCGCCCCACTCGCATAACCTGTTTTTACAGCTGCTTGTTGAGGCGGGCATAAGCGGACTGCTTATATTTGTGATAATGCAGGTAGTGTTTGTAAAGAAAATGTCGTCGGTGTACAGGCAATTCGATAAAAAAAGCACCGACTCTATGCTCGCGCTTGCGGTTTCAAGCGGAGTGATAGGATTCCTGGCGCAGAGTATGTTCGACTATACATTCTATAATTACAGGGTAATGGCGGTGTTCTTTATGGTTATTGCGCTCGGAATGGCGCTTAGGCACATTACCTCGGCGGAAATGCGAGGTATGGAATGAAGATAAAGGTAACAGAGGTGTCCTCGGATACCAATATAGGAGGAGCGGGAAAGTGTCTGCTTACTCTGCTCGAAAATTTCGATTACAACGCCTTTGACGTAAAGGTAATACTTCCCAAAAACAGCCTTTTAAAGCCTCATATAGATAAGATGAGCATAGAGGTTACGGAGGTGGACGGCATTGCCGATAAATCCCTTGATTTTTCGGCGGTAAAGACCTTGAGGGAGATTTTCAAACGCGAAAAGCCCGATATTGTTCACACTCACGCGAGTATGTCCGCGCGTATCGCGGCAAAGCAGGCGGGAGCGAAGGTAGTGTACACCCGCCACAGCGTGTTTGAGCCGTCAAAGAAAATTTCAAAGGGCTTGGGCAAAATTATTAACGGTATGATAAATAATCATTATGCCGACAGCATAATAGCCGTCGCGGACGCGGCAAAGAAAAATCTCACCGATACGGGAGTTAAAGAAAGCAAGATAAGCGTTATTTTAAACGGCGTCACGGCGCTTTCGCAGGTATCCGCCGACGAAAGGCGAATTACAAAGGAACGGTTTAATCTGCCCGACGGCTATAAGGCGGTGTCCATAGTAGCAAGGCTTGAGGATATAAAGGGTCACGATTATTTTATCGAGGCGGCGGATAAGATTTTGCAAAAGGGTTATAAGGTAAGATTTTATATTGCCGGCACAGGCTCATACGAGGAGCATTTAAAGGAAAAGGTTAAAAAGCTCAACCGCGGCGAGCAGATTATATTTACCGGATTTATTCCCGACGCGGACAAGCTTATGAGCATAACGGACATACAGGCGAACGCCTCATTCGGAACGGAGGCAACCTCTCTCGCACTGCTTGAGGGAATGAGCCTCGGTATTCCGGCGGTAGTGTCCGACTTCGGAGGAAATCCGGGAGTTATAAAGGACGGCGAAAACGGCTTTGTTGTTCCCGCGCGCGACAGCGCGGCTCTTGCCGAAAAAATAGAGCTTTTGCTCACGGACGATTCTTTGTATAGCGGTATGTCAAAAAAGGCAATGAGGATTTTCTCGGAAACCTTTACTGCCGAGGCAATGACAAGGCAAACCGAAAAAATATATTTTGATGTGGTAAACAGATAAGGAGGGCGTTTAAATGTCAGAAAAGAAAGTGAAATTTACAGTGATAGACGCGATTATTATCATAGTCGTGTTGGCGGCTGCGGCGGTATGCGCGGTGAAAATCGTTCCGTCGCTTATGCAAAGCTCGGACTCGCAAAAGGTAAGCTTTACGGTAATGATACAGAGTAAGGATAAGGATTTCGCCGACGCGATAACTGTCGGGGACAATGTTACGATAAGCCTCACCGAAAAGGACGGCGGCGTTGTTACGGACGTAAAAGCGGAACCGGCGAAAACGATAGTCTATAACAGCATAGAGGGTGTGTACTCGGAGGACGTGATGGAGGATCAATACGATGTGTACGTCACCATAGAAGCGGACGTTGATGTTTCCGACCTTGCGATAATGGCGGGAGGAACGGCTATAAAGGTAGGAACCGACATACCCGTAAGAGGCAAGGGCTACGCGTCCAACGGATATATTATAGAGATTGACGATTAAGGGAGGTTTGAAATTGTGGATAAGAACGGAAAAATAGCGGGAAAAGTAAGTATTATAGACATTCTTGTCATACTTTTGATAGTTGTCGTGATAGCGGGCATCGCCGTCAGATACGGCAGCAGCATTACAACGTCGGCGGTGAAGTCCGAGGCGGAATTTGAATATGTGCTCAAGGTGGAAAACGTGAGAAGCTACACCGTGTCGGCGCTCGAGAAGATGGGAAAGATTACGGATAAAAAATCGGAAACCGAGCTTGGCGAGATTATAGATGTTGAGGTTGAGGACGCTACACAGCTTTCGACAACGGTTGAGGGAGAATTAATCGACGCGGCTTTGCCCGGAAGATACACCTGCTATGTCACTGTAAGAGCGACGGGTAAGGAATCCTCGGATAACTATATCCTTGACGACAGCACGGAGCTTTCTGTAGGAAGAAACATAGATTTGTATTCAAAGTACGTTAAGACGTCGGGCGATATAATAAGCGTTAAGGTTGTGGAATAAATATTTTAAGTATAAAGAGCGTGTGCGCGCAAATCGGGATCTTGCTCCGATTAAACGCGTACAGGCTCTTTTTTTGCGTGTCGGAATATAATAGAAGCAGATAACATAATATGTTTTAGGAGAGGAAGGGTGCTGTATGAATAAGCTTGAAAGAATATTAAAGGATTTTGACGAAAATCAGTTGAGAGAGATAAATAAGTTTTTAAATTCATCGGACGGCAAAAGGCTAAAAAAGCATATCAACGCGTCCGATAAGGATACTCTTATGAGAGAATTTTCAAAGCTCGACCCTAACGAGGTAAAAAGAAGAATCGCGGGACTTAGCACAGAGGATTTAATGAGGATAATGAGAAATTTGTGATTAAGAGGTGCTGAAAAATGGCTGACGCAATGGATACGCTTAAAAATATTTTCGGCGACGGAGCCGAGGACAAAATAAAAAACGTCATGAGCTCACTGTCGCAGTCGGACGGCGGCTCGGCGCCCGCGCTGAACGCGGATAATCTCGATCAGTTTATGCAGATTAAACAGATAATGGAAAACATGACAACCAACAGAAACGACCCGAGGAGTAATTTATTGCTGTCCTTAAAGCCGTATATGCGCGGCGGCAGACAGAAATCGATAGATTCCGCGGTAAGACTGCTCGGACTTACCAATATAACCAAAATGTTAAGAAAATAGTGTTCTCTATGGAGGTGGTGAAATGTATAGGACCTACAGCTATAACGATATGCCGATGCCCGTCCGCAGGAAGAGCGAGGAAAAACATGAGCCTTTGCCGCCGCCTCCAAAGGAAAAAGAGGAGGAGCATAAGGACGGCGGCTTGCCCTTGAATTTGGAAACGGATGATTTGATACTTCTGATAGTCGCCTTTGCTTTGATTATGGATGACTGCGATGATAAGCTGCTTTTGCTCGCGCTGGCGTTTATATTCCTTTCGGAGTGGTTTTAGTATATATTTGCAGCAAATGTAAATACTAAAGAAAAAAAGAAAGGAAGATGATTATGGATTTCAGAAACAGTGAAACACATAAAAATCTTATGCGCGCGTTCGCGGGAGAGAGTCAGGCGCGCAACCGCTACACCTTTGCGGCGTCCGCGGCGAGGGAAAAGAATTTATATGTTGTGGAGGCGGTATTCAAATTTACAGCCGAGCAGGAAAAGGAACACGCGAAGGTGTTTTTTGACAGCTTAAAGGATTTCGCGAACGAGGAAATAAATATAGACGCGGCATATCCCGTCGAAACCTATTCGGATATAAAGGAAATATTGAGGAACGCCCGCGACAACGAGAGAAAGGAGCACGATATTGTGTATAAATCCTTCGGCGAAACGGCACGCTCCGAGGGCTTTGTATCTGTCGCGTATTCCTTTGACGAGATAGCCAAGGTGGAAAAAATACACAGCGAAAGATTCGCGTATTTTCTTAATCTGATAGAGAACAACGAGCTGTTTGTTTCCAAAACGGAAACGGGATTTATGTGCCTGAACTGCGGATATGTGTACACCGGCACAAGCGCGCCGCAGATATGTCCGGTATGCAGGCATAACCAAGGATATTTCATACGAACGGAGCTTGTGCCTTACGGAGGTAGGTTTTGAGTGGTATACGAACCGAAATTTTATAAATGCACCGAGTGTGATATTATATTGGAGGCAGTCACCAACCAATGCTGCGACGACCTCATCTGCTGCGGCAAGCCTATGGAGCTGCTCAGGGCAAACGAGCTTATAGCTCTCGAGGAAAAGCATATGCCCGTCGTAAAGCGCGAGGGAAGCAACCTCACGGTGTGCGTGGGACGCGTTCTGCATCCGATGAGCAGGGAACACAGTATTCTATGGGTGGAGGTAAAGAGCAAGTATTCAGAGCAGAGGGTGACGCTGAAAAGCGGCGACGACCCGATAGCCATTTTCGAGGTCCCCGAAAATATGCCTGTTACGATATATTCGTATTGTAATTTACACGGACTTTGGAAAATATCGGCGTGATATGTTTCGTATCGATTACAAAACGACTTTTAAATGCTTACAATTTATTTACACGATGAAATATTGTTGATTTATAAAAATAATTGTTGTATAATGTGAATGTAGGAAATTTTAGGATAAAGGGTAAATTGAAAAAATGAGTGTTCACAAATGTGACACTCATTTTTTTTGCGTTATTTAAACAGTCCCTTAACCGTTTCGACCGGCAATTCCTGCTTTGGCGAAAACCTATCCGAATTGACATAGGCGAGAATACTGTTCCTAAGCGCACGGACGGCACTGTGCTTTACGTTCAAATCGAATCCGCAGAACAATATATCGGCGTTTCCGATTTTAGCCTCAAACAGCGGCGACCGCCTTGTGTTATCAAAGAAATTCGGCACCGGCTCGATGATAAATTCAAAGCCGTCCGGCAAAGCCGAAACATCCGGACTTACCGAATTGTCAATCGGGTGTTTCCATTGGAAATCGGCATACGAGCCTGTCGGGAACAGGTCAAATATATGATGATTTTCATCGCATATAAGTCCGCAGGCGCGCTCCGACGGGAAGTACGCCGGCGACCAGAAAACCGGCTTAAAAAGTCCCTCTATTGGGTGGACGAGATTTTTATCCGTCATCATCACTACCGCCCTGCCGCCGTTTTTGATTATATTGTCAAGCTTGCCGCCCGTTCCGTCCAAAACGGGAACGGAGCAAGCGGTATCCTCCCTTGTATACACAAATATATTCCATGAGTTTTGATGCCCGCATACGGAAAGAACGGCGGTAAGCATAGCCGGCTTTTCGATAAAATCAAGCGGAAACGATACGCTTTTTTTGCGTGTTTCAATCTCATATATTTTATTTTCGCCGTCGTAGAGCGAAAGCGTGAACATCGGACGCGGTATTTTTTCCGCGCCGTAATCGTATAAGTCAAATTCTGCCTTGAATTTTTCCGTGTTCAAAAAGAGCCTGTTTGCCTTTAAAAGGGGAACAACGCTTGAACAAAATTGCCGAAATTTTTCGGGCGCGATAATATTTTTCGTGTTCCAAAAAACATCAAGCAGTCCCACTGTGGCGGTGCATTGCCCCGTGTAATCCGTAAGACCCAAAAGCTCGAATCCGCCCATACGGCGCGTTCTGAGCGACGCCTCTATATCCTCCTTGTACATCAAAGCCGCAAAGCTTCCCGACGCCTTTACATAATCGTTAAGCATATGATATACATTGCGCTTTATCATATCCCTTTTTATCACTTCAAAATTGGCGGGCAGAAGATTTCCCGTATAATCGGAAACGCTGTCAACATCGGGATAAACGCAGTATTGTCCGACCTCGAACGAAACAACGGGCGCGTCGGTATTCTTTACCGCGCCGTCATAGGAAAGCCTTGTATGCTCCGATACAACGTCATGGAAAACCTGAACCCTTACTCGGTGACCCGCCGCCGCTGCCGCGCAGAAATAATCGTCCGCCGGAGTTAAGGGACGGTCAAAATTGGAGGTAAGGGTGTAGAGCCGTCTGTTGTCGAGCGCTTTGATTTGCGTTGTGAGGTTTTCAAGCATTTCAAAATCGCCGAGAAGCTCGTTTCCGTTGGAGAACATTATAAAGGACGGGTGATTTCCGAAATGCTCGGAGATATTCACAGCCTCTTTGCGGTAATAAATTTCATGTACGGGATCATCGCCCGCGGAGAGGGCGCACACGTCCGTGTTAAGCCAAAACGGCATTTCCGCGAGCACGTATATGCCGAGCATATCCGCCGCCGTAAAAGCCGCGTCGGGCGGACACCACGCGTGAAAACGCACATGGTTAAGTCCGTATTCCTTGACGGTTTTAAGGGTTTTAAGCCACGAATCAAGGTCGGTGGGCGGGTAGCCGGTGATGGGATAAATTCCGCAGTCAAGCGTGCCTCTCAAAGCGATTTTATTGCCGTTTAAAACAAACTCGCTTCCCTCCGCGCGTATGGTGCGCATACCGAACCGCACGCTTTTTTCGTCGGTTGCTTTGCCGAATGTCATTTTAAGATAAAGCGTGTACAGCGCGGGATTGAACTCGCTCCAGTATTCCGGCTTTTTTATCGGGTATTCAAGATGAATAATCTGTTTTTTATTGTAGAGAACGGACCTGTATTTTTTTACTTTAAGCGCGGTGCCGTCGGGCGGCAGGGCGTATATCTCAAAGCAAACCTCGCGCCTGTCGTTGGGAGCTTGGCAGTCGCTGTGGGCGGTCAGCTTTATGTCTATCGATTTTTCATTGGGGAATACCTGTATATTTGACATATGGAATATTTCCTCGCACCTAAGCTCGATTTTGCCTATAACGCCGTTCCATATTGACTGAGTGTCCGTGGAATATCCGCTTGCCATATTGTCTATATTCAGAAGATTTCTGTTGTCAACGCGCAGAGTGAGCGTGTGAGAGCCGCCCTTGATTTTACCGGTAAGATTATATATGTGCGGAGCGGATATTTCGATTATTTGCCTGTCGATTTTAATTCCGTCAATCCACAAATCCGACGCGATATTAACTCTCTCCAAAAACAGTGTGATATGCTTGTCCTCCGCTTCCTTCGGCAGAGTGAAATCTCTTTGCAGCCACAGCGCGCCTATGTATTCGAACGCGGGACGCAGCGAGCGCACCGCGTCCCTTGTCATTTCCTTAAAAGGGGTAAATTTTTTGCCGACTTTGTTAAGGCAGGCGTCGCCGGGCAGGGTAAAGTTTTCGTGCCTGAGGCGGCGCGAGTAGAATTTTTCGTTTATTCCCACGTCATCCTCATCGGTTTCGTATCTCCATTTTCCCGATAAATCTATTGAATACATTCGCTTAATTCCTTTCAATGAATTTTGACAATTCTATAAGTCCCTGATGCGACGCGTCGTCCGCAAGTCCCGATTCGATATATTCCGCGGCGGATTTAGTGTCCCCAAGACCTATATATCCGAGCGCCGTAAGGAATGAGCAGTTTACGCGGTTCTTCCTGTCAAGGTCGGTATCGAAAATAAGAAAATCGGGCAGTGAAACGGCGAAATAATCAATTTCTATATGGTCGTTCATATGCTCAAGACCGTGATAAACGAGACGGTTGAATTTGCCCTTCGCGGCTTTGGCATTGCCGGCGGCTTTTTCCGCCAGCGCGTAATAGAAGAGCATTTCCGGCGGTTGGTCGTTGTAGTACACGGCTGAGTTTAAATCGCCGCCGCCGCGCATGGCGAGCGCGTAATATTCGTTAGCCTTTATGAGGTCGATTTTTTCATAAGCCAATCCGAGCAGGTAATACACATCGTTGTCAAGCGCGCCGCAGAGCTTGCCCTCGCCGAGATTTTCGGGATATACGAGAGCGCGCTGTAAATAGTCCTCGGCGGTTTCGTAATCGCCGTTTTCGATGCGCTCGTAGGCAAGACCCATAAGAGATTTTTTGTATTGAGCGGTGATTTTGCCCTCGCCGCCCTCCCACGGGTGGAATTTGCGGACGCTTATCGCCTTGTACGCCTTGTCAAAATATCCCTCGCAGTTTAAAAGCGTTACATATTCCGTGTACAAATCATCACGCGCCGAGACAAGCTCCATATTGTCCGACATAAGCTTAAGCCTCTTTTTTACCGGATAATTTGTCTGCTTGTAAAGCCGGTCAAGCTCATATAATATACGCGCGTTGTCGGGTGAGAGCCTGAAAGCTCTTTCCATTTCCGCGACCGAGCTTTCGGTGTCGGAGAGCTTGTTGAAGTATACAAGCGACAGATTTCGGTGTACTATCGGATTTGACGAGTCAATCTTATTTGACAGCTTCCAGCACTCAAACGCCCTTTCCCATTGTCCCTTATCGTAAAGCAGATTGCCCAAAAGATAAGGCGCCACGGGGTCTTTATCGTTATTCTCGACGGCATAGTTAAGCACAAGAATATCGTTAAGACGCACGGGGAAGCAATAATCGTAATTGCATTTTGAGGCAATTTCAAGCTCCACATCACTCTTTGAGTAATACGCCATATAATAATGGAGCATAGGGCGGTTAGCCTGCGAGATAAGCGCCAGAACCTTTGCCGCCTCGTCATAAAGTCCGAATTCGTTATAGTCAAGCGAAAGCTCGATATAGCTGTCCACATTGTTTCTCATAATAACGGTAAGCTCGTTTAAAATCGCGAAATCATCGGTTATTCTGTAAAGCTCGTAGCGGCAGCCGTAGTTAAGCGGGTCTATTTCCATGGTTTCGAGCGCGTATGCCCGCGCGTCCATGAGCTTGCCAGAAAGACGCAGAAGAGTGGTTTTAAGATTGCGCGCTTTAAGATTGTGCGCGCCCTTTAAAAGAGACTGCTCGATAAATTCAAGCGCGGCTTTGAAATCGCCTCTCAGCGCCGATATGCACGACAGCTGATAAAATCCCTTATCCTGCATATTTCCCGACCATATTGACTTGTAAAACGCGTCGAAAGCCTCGTCAAATCTGCCCTGCTTGCGCAGCGTCAGACCGAGATTGTAATACGGCTCGCAGTCATAGGGATTCGGATTTTTCCATGTTGATTTTTTTATTGCCGCCCTGAAATGCTCCTCCGCCTTTTCAAATTCGCCGTTGTTATACAGGTACCTTCCGTAGGCGTTGTTGAGCCTTATATCGGTGCTGTCGCGCCTTAAGCCCTCAAGGTAATAATCCTCGGGCTTGTATGTCGCGTGGCGGTATTGCTCGAGATGCAGAGCCGTAAGATACAGCTCCTCAAGAGATGCGATGTCGCTCGGCTTTTCGCATTTTTGAGCCGGAGGCGGAGTCGGCTCGAAACGCTTCGGCGCGGGAGTGTAGGAGCATAATATATTTCCGTCCTCGTCCTTTACCGAAAGCGTAAGATCCGTTTCCTCGTCGTCCTTCAGAATCACAGCGGTTGTGTAAGGCTCGGACGGAGAAATTGTAATCTTTTCCGATATGTATTTTTCTATCGCTCCGGAGAGCGTGACCGTTACATCCTTTTCGTCGGGCGAATACACGCTGACGAACGCCTTGCCGTCCTCGACCTCAAGGTTTATAACCGCGTCAAGAGCGGCGTTTTTAACGGCGCCGACGCTCTTGTAGGGCAGAAAATACTGCTTAAAGGTCTTTTCCTCATACGGCGCGATGAACGTGAAATCCGGCTGATTATCGGTGAACATACCGGTCATAAGCTCTATATACGGACCGTTTTCGTCGGTAAGGTTTCTGTCCCAAGCCTTTCCGAAGTCGCCGCAGCCCCATGTCCATTGCTTTTTTCCCGGCGATATGTGGTGGTCGGCTATATGCAAAAGTCCCGAGTCCTTATCGTAGTCGTAATTGCCGATAAAGTCATAGTCGGAGTGATAAGCCATATACGATGTGGGCACGGGAATATTTTTATAGCGCGAAATATCCACGCCCTCGCTGTAGTCCATCTTGTAATACGTGCTTGTGGAAATGGGAAAACGCGACACATCGCGCTTGCCGTGATCCATAACGGCATGGACATCCGGCGGGAATATCGATTTTGTGTAATCGTTCACCGCCACAGCCGGATTTGCCCACCACAAAAATGTCTGAGGTCTGTCGGTTTGGTTGTAAATCTGCCCCTTAACCTCAAGATAAGCCTTGCCCGGGTAAAGGGTGTACATTGCCATGCCCTTTGTGCGGTGCATTCTTTCTATTTCGCTCACGAGTATCGTAGCCGAGCCGTCGGCGTTTTGGCGCGTGGTGTAATCAACGCTGTCAAATGTGGACGGTCTGTGATGCTGAGGCCAGTTAAACTCGATTCCGCCGCTGACCCACGGACCCGCCAGACCCACAAGAGCCGGTTTTATTACCTCGTTATAGTAAACAGCGTCATAGTTGTTGGTTTTATCGAGTATACGCTGTATTTTGCCGCCTATTTCCGGCAGAACCATAACGAGCAGATACTCGTTTTCGAGATATACCGCGGTATAGGTTTTGTCGGTCTTTTCGTTCGAAACGCTTTCGCATACGGGGTGCGGATAGACGCGTCCGGAGCTGCCCTGATAAACTCTTTTTTCAAGAAACATAGGAATTTTACTGTATTCTCCGATTTCGTACGTGGGTATTGTGACGTCCTCCGTCCATATTTTTACCT